>SLJS01000293.1 GCA_007135015.1 Alcanivorax sp.
GCGCGGACGCTTGACCGCGCCGGCGTCCAGCACCAGCCGGCCCTTCATCTGCAGATGCCCGGCCAGCCACTGCTTGCGGGCCCGATAGAGCGAGGTGTCCGCCAGCAGGGTGGTGCCCGGCTGCTCGCCGTCGGCAAGTGCCTCGAGCACCTCGGGCCGCCGGCCACTGGCAATGGTGGTAGTGGCGCCGCTGCGGGCGGCCAGACCGGCGGCGCGCACCTTGGTCACCATGCCGCCACGGCCCAGCCCGCCACGGGTTCCACCGCCAGCCACCTCGGCCAGGCGCGGATCCGAGGCCTGTGCCTCGCGGATCATGGGCGCGTCCGGATCCCGGCGCGGATCACGTTCGTAGAGCCCTTCCTGATCGGTAAGGATCACCAGCCGCTCGGCCACCACCAGATTGGTCACCAGTGCGGCCAGGGTGTCGTTGTCGCCAAAGCGGATCTCGTCGGTCACCACCGTATCGTTCTCGTTGACCACCGGAATCACACCCAGATCCAGCAGGGTCTCCAGGGTGGAGCGGGCATTGAGATAGCGGGTGCGGTCGGACAGGTCGTCATGGGTAAGCAGGATCTGGGCCGTGTGCAGTCCGTGGTGCTGAAAGCGCGACTCCCAGGCCTGGATCAGCCCCATCTGGCCCACGGCGGCGGCGGCCTGGAGTTCGTGCACGGATTCCGGACGCCGGGTCCAGCCCAGACGCCCCATGCCCTCGGCCACGGCGCCGGAGGACACCAGCACGGCCTCAATGCCCCGGGCACGCAGCGCCACGATCCGGTCCACCCAGCGCTGCATCAGCTCGCCATCCAGGCCATTGCCCTCGTTGGTGAGCAGGGCGCTGCCGATCTTGATCACCCAGCGGGTGTTCTCCATGGAAACCACCTGTCATCAATTGGTGCGGGCACCGGCGCAGCGGCAACTTCGCCCGGCTCCGTCCCGCTTACGGCCTGTAGACCACCTCTACATCATCGTCGTCGTCATCGTCGCCGTCATCCTCCCGCGACGGCGGGCGGCCACGCCGGGCCTGGGTGCGCTGGCGCACCTCTTCTTCCAGCCGCGCGCGCAGCTGCTGCTGGGCGGCGGCGAACTCCGGATCCTCCTGTTCGCGCAGGCGGCGTTCCTCGATGGCGTTCATGAGCGCATAGACCAGTGTATCGCAGCCCTCGCCGGTGGCCGCGGAGATCCGGTACACCGGCCCCCGCCAGCCCAGGCGCTCCACCAGTTCGCCGCACAGCTCGTCGCGCAGATCCCCGGGGATCAGGTCCACCTTGTTGAGCACCAGCCAGCGCTCCTGCTCCGCCAGCGCCGGGGAGAACTTTTCCAGCTCGCCGGCAATGGCCCGGACTTGCTCGACAGGATCACTCTGATCCTCCGGCAGCACATCCACCACATGGAGTAGCAGTCGTGTGCGGGCCAGATGGCGCAGAAAACGCACGCCCAGGCCCGCGCCCTCGGCAGCCCCCTCGATGAGACCGGGGATGTCGGCCATCACGAAGCTGCGGTAGCGGTCCGCCTTCACCACACCCAGGTTGGGGATCAGTGTGGTGAACGGATAATCCGCCACCTTCGGCCGCGCGGCGGAGACCGCCCGGATCAGGGTGCTCTTGCCCGCGTTGGGCTGGCCCAGCAGCCCCACGTCGGCGAGCACCTTGAGCTCCAGGCGCAGCCGGCGGGCCTCACCCGGCGAGCCGGGAATGGTGCGCCGGGGCGCCTGGTTGGTGCTGCTCTTGAAATGGGTGTTGCCCAGGCCGCCACGGCCACCCCGGGCGACCATGACCTGCTCACCGTCGGCCACCAGATCCGCCAGCACCTCATCGGTGTCCGGGTCGATGATGGTGGTACCCACCGGCACCCTCAGCACCACGTCCTCGGCGGAGGCGCCGGTGCGCTGGCGCCCCATGCCGCCCTCGCCGTTTCGCGCGCGGAAGCTGCGGTCGTAGCGGTAATCGATCAGGGTGTTGAGGTTGTGGTCGGCACGGAGCCACACGGAACCGCCGGCGCCGCCGTCCCCGCCGTCCGGGCCACCGAATTCCACATACTTCTCCCGCCGGAAACTCAGACAGCCATTGCCGCCCTTGCCCGCGTGGACCTCGATCTGCGCTTCATCTACGAATTTCATGGCCTCTCGGGCCTCCGCCCATGCGCCGCCGCGCGCTGTCGCAAAAAAAAGCCCCGCGAGGCCAGTACCGCGCGGGGCTTTTCCTCGCTGAACCCGGCCCTCAGGCGACGGGTTCCACGGTTACGAACTTGCGGCTCTGCGGGCCCTTGACCTGGAACTTCACCCGGCCGGCGGCCGTGGCAAAGATGGTGTGGTCCTTGCCCAGTCCGGTATTGGCGCCGGAATGGAAGCGCGTGCCGCGCTGGCGCACCAGAATCTCGCCGGCCTTGACCTCCTGGCCGCCGAAACGCTTGACGCCAAGTCGTTTGCTTTCGGAATCGCGCCCGTTACGGGTACTGCCTCCAGCCTTCTTGTGTGCCATTGCCTAGCTCCTCCTCAGGCCTCGATGCCGGTGATGCGCACGCTGGTGTACCACTGACGGTGGCCCTGCTGCCGACGGCTGTTCTTGCGGCGCCGGAACTTGATGATGCGCACCTTGTCGCCCCGAAGCTGGTCGACGACCTCGGCACGGACCTTCGCGCCCTCGACCAGGGGCTGGCCGATGCGGATGTTGTCTCCATCGGCAACGAGCAAAACCTGGTCGAATTCCAGGCTCTCGCCGGTGCCGGCCTCGATCTTCTCCACGCGCAGGGTGTCACCCTCTTCAACCCGGTACTGCTTGCCTCCGGTCTTGATCACGGCGTACATGAATCTCTCTCCAACGGGTCCCCGGCGGCGGGCGCAAGCGCCTCTTTGACAGCCACGGCGACAAATTCATTCAGGGGCGCGGATTCTAGGCGATTCCACCTCCCTCGGCAAGGTTTGCGGCCCTGGCGGGCCGCGGTTAGCGGTTGTCAGTGGTCGGCGGTCAGTAAGGCTGTGCCAGAATCCTGGCGAGGCGCCCTGTCGCTGACCAAAGGAGGGTGCCGAAAAAGGTTTGCAGGAGCGCACCCTGGGGCGCGAAACCCCGGAATTTGGCACGGCGCGGGATTCTTTGCGCCCCAAGGGGCGCTCCTGCAAGTATCATGGGTCCCTGTTTGGGACAGTCCCCTCTGACCACCGC
>SLJS01000183.1 GCA_007135015.1 Alcanivorax sp.
CCCAAGGTCCGCTCCCACAGGTGCCAGAAGACCCTTTTGCGACACCCTCACCAAGGGAGAGGGGACCGAATAGACAGGCTCTGCCAACCGACCACAGCGCCTCGAACAGGCACCTGTTTTCTCCCCTCTCCCTCGATGGGAGAGGGGCCGGGGGTGAGGGTGAAGCTACGGAAGCCGCAATGCGCGACGCTTTCCCGTACTTCCTCCCCCTCTCCCTGTCCCTCTCCCGCCAGGGGAGAGGGAACCGAATAGACAGGCTCTGCCAACCGACCGCAGCCCGTGGCTGTGTGCCCCGCAGGGGCACTCAATGCCCCGGATGGTCCCGTGCCGGGCCCGGTTCGGGGAGTGCCTCGTCCTCGTATTCTTCGTGTTCCTCGCGGATCTCCTCGAGCTCACCGGAGTCCGGCAGTTCAGGCCTGGCGGGGCCGATGCTGACGACGGCCAGGCTTTGCGGGTCCAGGTGTTCGCGCATGGCCCGGTGGACCTGCTCCGGGGTGATCGCCCGGACCTCCTGCTGGAACCGGTCCAGATGATCCAGGGGCAGATCATAGAACCCGATCGAGCCGAGCTGCCCCACGATCTGGCTGTTGGACGCGGTGCTCAGGGCGAAGCTTCCGGTCAGATAGTCCACGGCCCGGTCCACCTGTTCCTGTGTGGGACCTTCCCTGACGAAGTCCTCCACCAGCGAAAGGGTCAGGCCCAGGGCATCATCGGCATTGTGATTGGCGGTCTGCAGCGTGATCCGGAACGGACCCTCGCTCGCCATGGGCGTCAGCCCCGAGCGGATACCGTAGACCAGCCCCCGGCGCTGGCGCACCTCGTCCATGAGCAGGGAGGTGAAGCCGCCACCGCCAAGAATATGATTGCCCACATGCAGCGCCGCATAGTCCGGGTGCCCCCGCTCGACCATGGTATTGCCAAGATGGATATGGGTCTGACCGGAGTCGAAGTCGATATGACGGCTGCTGCGCTCGGCCAGTGCCGGCGCCTCGTCGACCGGCTCCGCCGCATCACCTTCGGGCAGGCTGGCGCTGATCCGCGCGGCCAGCTCCCGCGCCTCGTCTTCATCGAGATCCCCGACGATGGCGATCACCGCGTTCGCACCGGTGTAGTAGCGCCGATGGAATTCGCGCAGCTGCTCGCGGCCAATCCGCGGAATGCTTTCCTCGTTGCCCGACGGCCAGCTGCCGTAGGGATGCTCGCCGTAGAGGGTCTCGTAGAAGGCCCGCTCGACCTGGGGACCGGGCACCTGCGTTTCCATGCGCAGGCTCTGCAGGTAACGGTTGCGCGCCCGGGTCACCGCCTCTTCCGGAAAGTCGGGCTGCGAGACCACCCGCCGGAAAAGCTCCACCGCCGGTTCGCGGTACTTTGCTTCACTGAGCACGGTGAGGTTCACCACGCCCATGTCCCGGTGACTGCTGGTATCGAACCGCGCGCCCAGGTCCTCGAAACCGCGAGCGATCTCGTCCACATCCATGCCGTCGGCGCCCTGGTCCAGCAGATGGCTGGTCAGCGACGCCAGTCCCGGGTGGTCGCCGTCGCGGGCGGCGCCGGCATTGAACACCAGGCGCAGATCCACCATGGGCAACTGCTCCGAGCCCATGAACAGCACCCGAGCGCCCTCGTCGGTTTCCCAGCGCTCCAGTTCCAGCTGCCGGCTGCGCGGCTCCTTGCCGGAGACTTCCTTCAGGGTGGTGGGAAACTCCGCGACGGCATCACGCTCGTCCACCAGGGCCCCCGGCCCACAGGCCTGAGTGAAAAGGGTCATCACAACAATCATGCCTGCGCCGGACAGGCTTGCGGGACGATTCATTACTGCTCCTCCTGGCTGGCCTGTTCGGGATGCACATGCGCGACCGCACGGCGCTCCTTCACGAACCAGCGCTCAATCACGTCCTGAATATCCTCCGGGGTCACCTTTTCCAGCTCCTCGGCCATGCGCTGATGCAGATCCAGGGGCTGCTCCAGCATGGCCAGCCGGCCCAGGGCCATGGCCTGGCCACTGAGCGAATCCTGACGGAACACATTGCCGGAGAGCACCCGGGCGCGCACCCGGTCCAGCTCGTCCTGGTCCGGCGGCTCCCGGCGCAGCCTGTCGAGCTCCTCCATGAAGGCCGCCTCCAGTTCCTCAAGCGTATGCTCCTGCGAGGGCGCGCCGCTGAACACGAAAAGCCCGTCGCCGCGCTGCAGCCCCTGGTAGCGGGCTCCGGCGGAGGTGGCGATGCTCTCGCCGCGCACCAGATTGCTCTGGATGCGTGCGCTGCGCCCGCCGTCGAGAATGCCGCCAAGCATGCTCAGGGTGAAATAGTCCCGGCGATCCGCTGCCGTGCTCAGCGAGGGCACATTGAAACTCATGTAGAGCGTGGGCACCTGCACCGGCTTGTACAGCTCCAGCCGGCGCTCGCCAGGCGCCGGGATCATGCGCTGCTCCGGGCGCGCGGGCACGGGCCGGGCGGGCACCTCGGCGAAGAAACGCTCCACCTGCTCCATGGCCTCGTCCGGGTCCACGTCACCGACCACCAGCAGCACGGCATTGCCGGGCATGTACCAGCGCTGGTACCAGTCCATGGCCTGCTCCGGACGGTACTGCTCGATCTCCCGGCGCCAGCCGATGATCGGGCGCGAATAGCCGGTGCCGGGGCGCGTGATGGCGGAGAACTTCTCCCAGGCCAGCGCCGCCGGGTTGTCGTCGGTGCGCTGGGTGCGCTCTTCCAGCACCACCTGCAGCTCGCTGGCGAACTCGTCCGGGTCCATGCGCAGGTTCTGCATGCGCTCGGCCTCCAGCTCCAGCGCCAGCGGCAGCCGCGAGGCTTCGTACATCTGGAAGTAGCCGGTGTAGTCACTGGAAGTGAAGGCGTTGCTGGTGCCGCCGAAACGCGAGACCAGCGCGGAATAGTCGCCGGGCTGCAGGTGCTCGGTGTTCTTGAACAGCATGTGCTCGAGCATGTGGCTGATGCCGGTCATGCCGGGGGGCTCGTCCATGCTGCCCACCCGGTAGAGAAGCATCACCATGGCCACCGGGGCCCGGTCGTCCTCGCGGACAAGCACCTTGAGGCCATTGTCGAGTTCGAATTCATGGACGGGTTTCTGGGCGAGCGCCGTCCCCGGCAGGCATACAATCAGCAAAGCGATCAGCAGGCGCA
>SLJS01000127.1 GCA_007135015.1 Alcanivorax sp.
AGGGCTTTTACGACACCCTTACGGTGGGGAGAGGGGACTGATCAGCAAGGCCATGCCTGTGGAGCCCTTTTCCCTTGATGGAAGAGGGGACCGAATAGCAGGGCCCTGCCATCGTTGAAGCCCTCTCACGCGAGGAAAGAACGCGCCATTCTTCCGACCACTGACGACCGACCGCCGCCGACCGCGCTCCAAAGGAGCGCCTTCTCGCAGCTCGTAGCTCGCCACTTGCCTCTCTCTACCGCGCCCCTCCGGGGCGCGCATGCTAAAATCCGCGCCAACCTTTACCGGCGCGGAGCCTGTCCATGCAATGGTTGTTGATTCTTGGCGCGCTCAACGGCGCGCTGGCCGTCATCCTCGGCGCCTTTGGCGCCCACGGCCTCAGGGAACGCGTGGATGCATCCATGCTGGAGACCTGGGGCACCGCCAGCGAGTACCACTTCTATCATGCCCTGGCGCTGTTGCTGGCCGGCGTGCTGGCGAAGCAGTTCGGCAGCGGCTGGATCCTTGCGTCCGGCTGGGTGATGCTGGCGGGCACGCTGGTATTCAGCGGCAGCCTTTACCTGCTGGTACTCACCGGCCAGCGCTGGCTGGGCGCGATCACGCCGCTGGGCGGCGTGGCCCTGATCGCCGGCTGGCTGCTTCTGGCCTGGGGTTTATTCCGCGCGGCATAGCCCCAACATTATTCCCCGGAGCCAGAATACAGTGGCGATTTTCACCCATGGCGGACGACAACCGGAAGACCATGAAACTGCAAGTCAACGACGAACCCCTGGATTTTGAAGGAGGCACCATCGCCGAGCTGCTGGAGCGACTGGGCATCCAGGGCCGGCGGCTGGCGGTGGAGGTCAACCGGGAAGTCATTCCCCGGGGGGAACACGCCGACCACGAGCTCGCCGACGGTGACGTGGTGGAAATCATTCACGCGGTAGGCGGCGGATAACGCGGCGCCGATGCACCGGGCGCCCTCGGCAACGGCGCCTCCACAGCAGGAGAAATTGATGAGTCAGGCGGATACATTCGAAGTGGCCGGACAGCGCTTCAGCTCCCGGTTGCTGGTGGGCACGGGCAAGTACCGGGACTTCGAGGAAACACGGCAGGCCATCGAGGCCAGCGGCGCGGAGATTGTCACCGTGGCCATCCGCCGGACCAATATCGGCCAGGAGTCCGGAGAGAACCTGCTCGACTACATCTCCCCGGACCGCTACACCATTCTTCCCAACACCGCCGGCTGCTTCACCGCCAAGGACGCGGTGCGCACCTGCCGCCTGGCCCGGGAACTGCTCGACGGCCATGATCTGGTCAAGCTGGAAGTGCTCGGCGACCCGCAGACCCTGTACCCGGAAATGCAGGAAACCTTCATTGCCGCCGAGGAACTGATCGCCGACGGCTTCCGGGTGATGGTCTACACCAACGATGACCCCATCGCCGCGAAGAAGCTTGAACAGATGGGCTGCGTTTCGGTGATGCCGCTGGGCTCGCTGATCGGCTCCGGCATGGGCATCATCAACCCCCACAACATCCGGCTGATCCTGGAGCAGGCCGAAGTGCCCATTATCGTCGACGCCGGCGTGGGCACCGCCTCCGATGCCACCATCGCCATGGAACTGGGCTGCGACGGGGTACTGCTGAACTCCGCGCTGGCCCATGCCCGCAAGCCGGTGCTCATGGCCGGCGCCATGAAAAAGGCCGTGGAATCCGGCCGCGAGGCTTTCCTGGCGGGTCGGATGCCCAGAAAGGACCTGGCCGAGCCCTCCTCGCCCACCGAGGGCGTGATTGGCTGAACCCCTTATTTTCAATGGGTTACTGGTCACGCCGGATGATAGCAATTTGACATGATTGCCAGGACTCGGGGAACTGGTACGCTCGTATAAATCATACGAATAAAGAGTGAGCCAGCCATGCCCGAGGGCATCGCAATCCGGAACAGGCCCTGGCGCCTGGCGGCAATCGTTTCCGGGCTCTATTGCCTGGTGGCCCTCGTCTATATCCATTTCTCGTCCCGCATCGCCGCCTCCGCCACCGCGGACGTGGCCACCCTCGAAAGAATCGAGATGATCAAGGGCAACCTCTTTGTTGCCGTCACCGCCCTGCTGCTCTTCCTGGGGCTGCGTTTTCTCTTCGGCAAACTCAAGGAAAACGAATTCGTCATCGAAGAGCAGAACCGTTCCATCCGCGAGGCGGAGAAGCGAATCACCGAAAGCCTTTTCACCGCCTCCGTGGCCCATGACCTCAACAATGTCAGCGTCATTACCCGCTCCTGCATTGATGAACTGCGCGATCTCCGCCAGCGGCATGACAAGGAGGAGCTGGAACTGCTCGATGAACTGCAACAGGCCACGGAAAGGATTCATGACTGCGCAAACCGGCTCGTGGCGGTGCGCGGCAGCCACATCCCTTCCGGAGACCGTCTTTCCGACGTGGCGGGCATTGTGGAGGAGGCAGTGCAACTGGCCCGGTCACACGAGAGAGTCAAGTACTGCCAGGTCACCACGGACCTTCCCGAAGCCCTGCGCGCCATGGCCAACCCTTCACTACTGCACCGGGCCGTACTCAACATGCTCATCAACGCGGCCGATGCCACCCGGGGCAATGGCCATATTCTGATGCGGGTATCCGGTGAACGGAAGACAGCCCGGCTGGAAGTGCATGATGACGGACCGGGCATCCCTACCGACCAGCACGAGCGGGTCCTTCGGGCCTTCTATACCACAAAACATAATGGAAGCGGCCTGGGCTTCTTCTGCCTGCAGAACTGCGCCGAGCACCACGACGGCACGCTCGAGATTGCCGACTCGGAGCTGGGGGGCACATGCGTACGTATTGCCTTTCCCCTGCTGCCCGAAGAGCAGCCATCCGGAAAACACTATCAGGAAGCACAAGCCTGAAAGGATCGAGCCTTCTCCGACGGATGATTTCTAAAAAGTCCCTCTTCCTGGATGAGGGTGTCGTAAAAGCCCCTCTCCCCTCGTGAGGGTGTCGCAAAAGGGTCTGCTGGCATCTGCAGGAGCGCTGCTTGCAGCGCGAAAACCCCGGATTCCGGCACGGTGCCAGATTCTTCGCGCTGCAAGCAGCGCTCCTACACGGGTTTCTGCGACACCCTCCTCGTGGGAGAGGGGCTGGGGAAA
>SLJS01000007.1 GCA_007135015.1 Alcanivorax sp.
CTGTTGAACAGGCGATGAATGGTGGCGCCGTCGAGCTCGCCGCCCTGGCGTTCCGCCTCGCGTTGCACCTGTGCGGAGAACTCGATCTGCAGCCAGCGAGGCAGGGTAATGTCGAAGTCGCGCTCCAGCACATGGAGCACGCCGCCCTTGCCGGACTGGGAATTGATGCGCACCACCTCTTCGTAACGACGACCCAGGTCCGCCGGGTCGATGGGGAGATAGGCCACTTCCCAGGGGTCGTCGTCACGCCGCCGGGCCAGGCACTTGCGGATGGCGTCCTGGTGGCTGCCGGAGAAGGCGGTAAAGACCAGCTCGCCGGCATAGGGATGCCGCGGATGGGTTTCGATCTCGGTGACCGCTTCCACCGTATCGATGATCTCGCCCATGCCGGACAGGTCCAGCTCCGGGTCCACGCCCTGGCTGTAGAGGTTCATGGCCATGGTGACCAGATCCATGTTGCCGGTGCGCTCGCCGTTGCCCAGCAGGGTACCTTCCACCCGGTCGGCGCCGGCCATGACGGCCAGCTCGGCGGCGGCCACGGCGCAACCGCGGTCGTTGTGCGTATGCACCGAGATCGCCAGGTGTTCGCGCTGGGCAATATGATCGTTCATCCATTCGACCATGTCCGCAAACACGTTCGGGGTGCTCATCTCCACCGTCGCCGGCAGGTTGATGATCACCGGCTGGCCGGAGGCGGGCTGCCACACATCCACCACCGCGTTGACGATGTCCGCGGCCACATCCAGCTCGGTGCCGGTAAAGGACTCCGGCGAGTACTGGAAGCTCCATTCGGTTTCCGGCTGGCGGGCGGCGTAGTCCGCCACCCACTTCGCGCCCTGGACGGCGATCTCGCGGATGCCGCTGGCATCCATGCCGAAGACCTGCTCGCGTTGCACGCGCGAGGTGGAGTTGTACAGATGCACGATGCCCTTCCGGCAGCCGCGCAGCGCCTCGAACGAGCGCGCGATCTGCTCCTCGCGGGCCTGGGTGAGCACCTGGAGGGTCACACCCTCGGGCACCATGTCCTCGTCGATGAGCGCCCGCACGAAATCGAAGTCCGGCTTCGAGGCAGCGGGAAACCCCACCTCGATCTCGCGGAAGCCGAGCTTTACCAACAGCCGGAACAGTCGGGTCTTCTGCTCCACGGTCATGGGCTTGACCAGTGCCTGGTTACCGTCGCGCAGATCCACGGCCGCCCAGCGCGGGGCCCGGCGGATGGTCCGGTCCGGCCAGCGCCGCTCGGGGCGCCGCACCGGCTCGAAGGCACGGTACTTGCGGTGGTCAAAGGCCATTGTGGTCTCTCCCTTCACGTATACAGCCCTCCGGGGGCGACAAATCAGAGATGACCAGTGTAGGCGCTTGCCGGCGCAATAAGGGTGCAAGATTGGGCTTGTTTCGGCGGATTATAGTGATATATTGCCCATAGAAGCTCAAAAGCAGGTAATTATTGCGTTGACTGGCGAAACGGCAAGACTCGATGGCCATGATCTGCGGATTCTGCACCACCTGCAGGAGAACGGCGGCCTGTCCAATCTGGAGCTCGCGCAGCGGGTGGGCCTTTCGCCGTCGCCCTGTTCCCGGCGGGTCCAGAAGCTCGAGGATGCGGGGATCATCCAGGGCCGTGTGGTGGTCCTCGACCGCAAGAAGCTCGGGCTGGACCTGACCGTCATCCTGCAGATCGCCATGGACCGGCATACGCCGGAGCGCTTCGAGAATTTCGAGCAGAAGGTGATGAGCTACCCGGAAGTACAGAAATGCTATCTGATCACCGGCCAGGAAGCGGACTACATGCTCCAGGTCGTGGTGCCGGACATGGACCACTATCAACAGTTCCTGCTCAACCGTATCACCCGGATCGAGGGCGTAAGCGGCGTGCACTCGAGTTTCGTGATGCGGCGGGTCATCGACAAGATGACCCTGCCGCTGAAGTATCTGGAGTAGGGCTGGAGCAGGTTCGGCAAAGTGCGCCGTGTCGCGAATAAGGCAAGCCGGCTCTACCCCGACTGTAGTCTGTGATAGGCTCCGATGGCAGTATAATGGCAGTCTTGGCAAGGGACATTGCGATGATCAGAAGGTCAGTACCCGGCACCCTCATGACGGTCATCCTGCTCACCGGCCTGGTCGCCTGCGGCGACCGGGAGCCGGACTGGGCAAAAATGACCGAACAGCACCTCCAGGCAAGGGAGGCGGGCAGCTACTACAGCATCCTGTCCGTCAACCAGTGTTCCCCCAACTCCGAGGCCCCTCTCATGGAGGAGCAGGTCAGGGTGCGCTGTTATCTCCAGGCGGTGATGGAGACCGACTTCTCCACCGTCTACAGAGAGTTGGGCGGCACCGGTGAAAGCGACGCCGTGGAGGAGTTGGTGCAATACTTCGGCCGCGGCTTCACCACCGGCGAGGAACACTCCGTCTCCATCACCACCACGTTCCGGCAGGACAACGGCAACTGGCATATCGTCGAGTAAGGACCCCGGATGACGGGCGGCACGGCCCGCGAAGCGTCGGTGCGCTCTGATACAATGAATCTGCGGCCCGGCCGGGCCGGCCCACCGGAGCAACCGGGAGTCAGTTCATGAGCCGGAAGAAGCTGCTCATCGTCGCCCACGACCCCTCACCCAACACCAGAAAGCTGGCCGAAGCCGTGTTGCGCGGCGCGCGACACGAGGACATCGAGAACGTGGAGGCCGAGCATATCCGGCCACTGGAAGCCGGCCCGGACGATGTGCATGCCGCCGACGGCATCATTCTGGGCACCACGGAGAACCTGGGCTACATGAGCGGTGCGCTGAAGGACTTTTTCGACCGCACCTATTATCAGGTCATCGAGGAGAAGCAGGGGCTGCCCTGTGCGGTCTATATTCGCGCCGCGCTGGACGGCACCGGCACCCATCGCGCCATCGAATCGATTCTCACCGGACTGAGCTGGAAGCTGGTCCAGGACATCCGGATCTTCCACGGCGAATGGCAGGAATCGTTTGTCGACGAAGCCGAGGAACTGGGCATGTACATGGCCGCCGGACTGGATGCGGGGATTCTGTAGGTTTGGGCTACGGGCTACGGGCTACGGGCTACGAGTAGCGAGTGGCGAGTGGCGGGAAGGGTCACCCGGCGGCTGGACTCGTA
>SLJS01000136.1 GCA_007135015.1 Alcanivorax sp.
CAGCCGCAGCAACAGGCTCAGCCGCAACCCGAGCCATCGGGCGGGGGCTCCGAAAGTGCGCTGCCGAGCGGACACCAGGTGCGCTCTCCCATGGTCGGCACCTTCTACCGTTGTCCTTCACCGAACGATCCGGCCTTCGTGGAAGTGGGCCAGAAGGTCAAGGCCGGTGAAGTACTGTGCATCGTCGAGGCCATGAAGATGATGAACCAGATCGAATCGGACAAGTCGGGCACCGTCGAGGCGATCCTGGTCGAAGACGGCGAGCCGGTGGAATTCGACCAACCGCTGTTCATCATCGTCTGAGGCGCCCGCCATGCTCGAGAAGGTTGTCATTGCCAATCGCGGGGAGATTGCCCTGCGCATCCTGCGGGCCTGCAAGGAGCTCGGCATTCGTACGGTGGCCGTCTACTCCACCGCGGACCGGGATCTGATGCATGTGCGCCTTGCCGATGAAGCGGTATGCATCGGCGCGGCGTCGTCCGCCCAGTCCTATCTCAATATTCCCTCGATCATCAGCGCCGCCGAGGTAACCGATGCCGACGCCATTCACCCCGGTTATGGTTTTCTCGCGGAAAACGCCGATTTTGCCGAGTGCGTAGAGCGGTCGGGTTTCATATTCATCGGGCCGAAGGCCGAAACCATACGCCTGATGGGCAACAAGGTTTCAGCCATCACGGCCATGCAGAAGGCCGGCGTGCCCACGGTGCCGGGTTCCGATGGCGCCGCGGGTGATGACGGCGAGCAGACACTGGCCATTGCCCGCAGAATCGGCTTCCCGGTCATCGTCAAGGCGGCCTCCGGCGGCGGCGGACGCGGCATGCGCATCGTCGAAGAGGAAAGTGCGCTACTCAACGCCATTACCCTGACACGTTCGGAAGCCAAGAACTCCTTCGGCGACGAAACCGTCTACATCGAGAAGTTTCTCACTCATCCCCGGCATGTGGAAATCCAGGTGCTCGCCGACGGCCAGGGCAACGCTATCCATCTCGGTGACCGGGACTGCTCGCTGCAGCGGCGCCACCAGAAAGTGGTGGAAGAAGCACCGGCGCCGGGCATTCCGCAGGACATCCGCGACGAGGTGGCAAAGCGCTGTGTCGATGCCTGCCTGGAAATCAATTACCGGGGCGCGGGTACCTTCGAGTTCCTTTACGAAGACGGCAATTTCTATTTCATCGAGATGAATACCCGCGTACAGGTGGAACATCCGGTCACGGAAATGATCACCGGCGTGGACATCGTCAAGGAACAACTGCTGATGGCCGGCGGCCAGCCCCTGTCCCTGCGCCAGCAGGACATCGAACTCAAGGGCCATGCGTTCGAGACACGCATCAATGCGGAAGACCCCGAGCGCTACGTGCCCTCGCCCGGGCGCATCAGTTACTACCATGCCCCTGGCGGCAACGGTGTGCGCGTGGACTCCCATGTCTATACCGGTTACACGGTGCCACCGTTCTATGATTCGCTGATCGGCAAGCTGATCACCTGGGGGCCCGACCGCCCCACGGCCTTTGTGCGCATGCAGAACGCCCTGGACGAGATCGTGGTCGAGGGCATCAAGAGCAATATCGCCATGCACCGAGACCGGATCTTCCGGGATCCCGGCTTTCGCGAGGGCGGCGTGGACATCCACCACCTGGAGAAAAAGCTGCGCAGCTGAGGCTGCCGTGGCAGCATCCGCCCATGGTCTGGTTGCAACTGCACATCCCCGCCCCCCGAGAGAAGGCGGAACGGCTCGAGGAGGCACTCACCGACCTTGGCGCCAGCGCGGTCACCTTCCGTGACGGCGCCGACGAGGCCCTGCTCGAACCGGCCCCCGGCAGCACGCCGCTGTGGCAGGAGACAGTGGTCTCTGCCCTGTTCGAAGCCACGCGCGAACCCTCCGCGCTGCTGCGGGAACTGGAAGCCGCCCTGGGCCATGCCCCGGAGGACTACCGCTTTGAACAACTCGACGACCGCAACTGGGAACGGGCCTGGATGGATGAATTCCGGCCCATGCGTTTCGGCCGGCGGCTCTGGATCATTCCCGGCGGATTCCCGCCGGAGGATCCGCAGGCGGTAAATCTGCACCTGGACCCGGGTCTGGCCTTTGGTACCGGCACCCACGAGACCACCGCCCTGTGCCTGGAATGGCTGGATGCCGAACCGCCGCGCGAGCGCAGCGTGCTGGACTACGGCTGCGGCTCCGGGGTACTGGCCATTGCCGCGCTGCTTCTCGGGGCCCGGGAAGCGGTCGGCTGCGACATCGACCCCCAGGCGGTGACTGCCAGTCGGGACAACGCCCTGGCCAACGGCGTCGCCGGGCGGGCCCGTTTCTGCAGGCCGGCGGAGCTTCCCGAGGCACAGTTCGACGTAGTGGTGGCCAATATCCTGGCCTCGCCCCTGGTGGGACTGGCCGAAGGGCTGGCCGGTCGGTGCCGCGCGGGCGGCCGTATTGCGCTGTCCGGGCTGCTTGCAGGCCAGGCGGAGATGGTCGCCGAAGCCTATCGACCCTGGTTCGACCTGGACCCGATAGCGCATCGTGGCGACTGGATCCGCATCTCCGGCACCCGCCGGGCGTGATCGCCGCCCTTGCGATGGCAGGGCCTGTTTCTGTAAAAGGGAGACTTGGACCCGGCAGGGTCGCGTGTTTCCGCCCATGACAGAGTGAGACCGAAGCCGGATGGCCAGCCAGTACAAGACCCGATGCCCGCACTGCCGGGCCCAGTTCAGAATCGGCCGGGAACACCTGCAACAGGCCGGCGGCAAGGTCCGTTGCGGCAGTTGCCTGGAGATCTTCAAGGCCACGGACCATCTGGTCGAAGAGCCTGCGAAGAAGAAACCGGCCCAGGCATCGCAGGAAAAAGGCAAGCCCGCCGCGAAAGGCAAGCCGGCCGCAAAGAAGACTCCCTCGACCGGAGAAAAGAAGCCAGCCCAACGCTGGACCCTGGATGACTCCGAAGCCGCCGAATCCTCAGCGAAAGACGAGCAAGGCAAGGGCAAGACCGCCGCCGACCAGCCGAAGCCGCCGAAGGAGGAGCGCAACCAGACCAAGGTGTCGCTGGACGGCATGGAACTGAGCGATTCCTTCCTCAACATGGACGATGACGACTCGGGGGGCCTGGG
>SLJS01000283.1 GCA_007135015.1 Alcanivorax sp.
GCTGGTGCGGATTGACTGTTGCGCCAGAGAGCGTCAGGTAATAGCCTGATAATTCACGGGGTTTATTGGCGGGAACAAAAGGGACTCCTTCCAAACGCAGTACCTCAGAAATATCCCCTCGAGTGCAGGGAGCCTGGCGTGAAATTCCTCGGGAAGATGTGGGCCTGGTTCACCAAACCCTCCCGGCGCGCGGGTGCCGGCGTGCTGGTCGCCGCCGGGATTCTCGGCGGCGTCTTTCTCACCGCCGGCTTCAACTGGTCCGTGGAATACACCAACTCCACTGAATTCTGCATGTCCTGCCACAGCCTGAAACCGGCCGTGGAGGAATGGCAGGAGAGCCAC
Organism: Alcanivorax sp.; assembly: GCA_007135015.1. Lineage (GTDB taxonomy): Bacteria > Pseudomonadota > Gammaproteobacteria > Pseudomonadales > Alcanivoracaceae > SLJS01. The sequence continues at coordinate 343 of SLJS01000283.1, forward strand.
CACTACAGCAATCCCTCTGGCATCCGGGCCGAATGCAAGGACTGCCACGTGGCCGACGCCTTCTGGCCCAAGATGGGCGACAAGGTGGCGGCCTACAACGACGTGCTTCACGAGCTTCTGGGCACCATCGACACCCGCGAGAAATTCGAGGAGCGCCGGCCGGTTCTGTCTGAGCGGGTCTGGGAGCGCATGCGCCGCACCGACTCGCGCGAGTGCCGAAGCTGCCACGAGTGGAACCAGATGGCCATGGCGGACCAGGCACCACGGGCACGGCGTGAGCATGAACAGGGGCTCGAGGACGGTGATGCCTGTATCGACTGCCACAAGGGCGTGGCCCACAAGTATCCCAAGGAAGAAGAAGAGTTCGACATGGACTTCGGTTTCTGAGATCACAGCAAGGAGAACATCATGCAGCACCGAATCGACAAGCCAATCGGCCCGGGCCGCGCCCTGCTCCGGATGCTGCTCCCGATCAGCGGCCTGCTGCTCGCCCTGCCTGCCGGTGCCGTGGACTGGGACGCGGTGGAACCCCATGAAATCCGCCTGTTCCACCCAGGACAGGCTTCCTTCGAGTGGGCTCTGGATCCGGGTTCCCATGACCCCCACGCGGTTCGGCGCTTCCGCCAGGACGGACGCAACTGCGCCCAGTGCCATGAAGGCGAACAGGCGGAACTGGGCGAATCCATTCTGGCGAACGAGGATCTGGAGCCCCACCGGTTCGACGGGCGCCCCGGACACATTGATCTGGATGTTCAGGCCACCCACGACGGCGAGCGGCTGTATATGCGGTTCGCCTGGAATCGGGGCGGCGGCGCCGGCGAGCCCATGGACCCGGACCATGCCGCCCGGGTGACCTCCCTGTTTGGCGACAACTCGATTCGCGAGGTCACCCGCGCCGGATGCTGGGCAGCCTGTCATGACGACCTGCGTGGCATGGCCAGCGATACCGAAGACCTGGATCTGACCAAGTACTTCATGGGCTCGCGCACCGGCATGGCACGCACCGGCGGCGGCGAGGACTACCGCGATGAGGCCGAACTGGAAGCCATGCTCGAGCAGGGGATGTTTGCCCAGTACTGGGGCGCGGAGATCACCCCCGACGGTGCCGCGAAGCCCCGCAGCGGCTATATCGTGGAAGCCCGTCACGGCCATGATGACCCCGATGTGGACGTCACGGCAGACAGGGACGGCGACCGTTATGTCGTCGAGGTCTCCCGGCCCCTGGCGGGCGACGCCACGCGCAAGGCACTGGAATCCGGCGGCGTCTACCACGGCGGCTTTGCCGTTCACGACGATCATACCAAGGGGCGGTTCCATCACATCTCGCTGGAATACACCCTTTCCATCGACAGCGACGAGGGCGATATCGCCGTCATGAAACACTGAGGTCCGTGCCGAACGCGGACACGGCAAGCGAAGTGGAGAACCCCATGAAGACAGGGACAGCACCAAGGCTTCGCCGACACCTGCTCCGCGCGGCACTGGTATTGCCCTGGCTTGTGGCCGCGGCCACGGCGGGCGCGGACCCCACGGATCCGCAGACCTGCGAGCGCTGCCACGACGAGACCGAGGACTACCCGGTCCTGGCGATCTTCCAGACCCCCCATGCCGCCGTGGCGGATGAACGCACCGGCTTTGCCGAGCGCGGATGCGTCAGCTGCCACGGCGATGTGGAGGCTCACCTGCAACGGCCGGCCCGGGGCGAGCGCCGCGCTCCGCCGGAGATCACCTTCGACGAACACACCGACGCCGAAGACCAGAACCGTGCCTGCCTGGACTGCCACCAGCAGGACGCCTCCCGGACGCACTGGGAAAGCGGCAGTCACGCCTTCAACGAAGTCACCTGTGTTTCCTGTCATGAGGTGCACACGAAGCAGGACCCGAGCCTCCATGCCGGGCGGCAGACCGAAGTCTGCAGCGACTGTCACCAGCGCGAAGTCCACCAGCTTTCCCTGCCCTCCCGGCATCCGGTACGCGACGGACAGATGAGCTGCACCGACTGTCACGAGCCCCATGGCTCGACCACCCGGGCAGATCTGAACCGGCCCACGCTGAACCAGACCTGCGAAGAATGCCACGCCGGCAAGCGCGGCCCCTTTCTCTGGGAACACAACCCGGTGGGCGAGGACTGCTCCACCTGTCATGAACCCCACGGCTCGCCCCACGACGGCATGCTGCAGGTGCGCTCGCCCCAGCTCTGCCAGCAGTGCCATATGGGCACCCATTCCGACACCGCCTTCGGGCGGGACGACCGGGACGATTTCCGCGTACAGGGACAGGACTGCATGAACTGCCACAAGCGCGTTCACGGCTCCAATCATCCCCGGGGCTCGTTCCTGGAGCGCTAGGAGTCAGGAGGGAAACGGCCATGAAAGGAAGGACAGGACGGACCACACTGCGCATAACCGTCGCCCTCACCGGCGTGATGCTTGCGAGTCCCGGTCTCTCCTTCGACATGGGCCTGGCCGAGGCCGAGGAAGTGGACGAGGGGCTGCGTGATTCGCTGGTGCTCGTTCGCAGCCGTGCCGAGCTGGGCCTGGGCTTCATCAACGAGGACAACACCCGCCACGGCGAATTCCGGGGCCTGACCGGCAGCGAAGCCTTCCCCGTGCTGGAACTGGACCTGCACGAACGCCCCGCCCATGACGCCGACGAAATGCGCTGGCGACGCTTCCGGGGCCGGGACCTGGGGCTGGACTCGCGTTCGTTTCTCGGCGAGTTCGGCGTACAGGGCGACTA
>SLJS01000337.1 GCA_007135015.1 Alcanivorax sp.
ACCAAGAGGGTGTCGCAAAAGGGTCTCATGGCATCTGTAGGAGCGCTGCTTGCAGCGCGAAAACCCCGGATTCCGCACTGTGCCAGATTCTTCGCGCTGCGAGCAGCGCTCCTACAAGGGTTTCTACGACACCCTCACCAAGGGAGAGGGGACTCGCCAGCAAGGCCCTGCCATGAAGAACCTTCTTGCCGAGCAGGAATTTCGCGCGAGGCCTCCTCCTTTCGGCGCTTGCCCAGGAGTTATCCTAACGCCCCTGGCGGCGGTGCATGAAGGCCAGGCGTTCAAGGAGCTGCACATCAGCCTCGTTCTTGACCAGCGCGCCATAAAGCGGCGGAATCGCCGAGTTTGTGTCCCGGTTCTTCAGGATGTCATCGGGAATGTCGTCGGCCAGCAACAGCTTGAGCCAGTCGATCAGCTCCGAAGTGGACGGCTTCTTCTTCAGCCCCGGCACCTTGCGCAGGTCGAAGAAGACCTCCAGCGCCTCCTTGACCAGATCCTGCTTGATGTCCGGATAGTGGACATCGATGATCTGCATCATGGTCTCGGCGTCCGGGAAATTGATGTAGTGGAAGAAACAGCGCCGCAGGAAAGCGTCGGGCAGCTCCTTCTCGTTGTTGGACGTGATCACCACAATCGGCCGGTGGGTGGCGCGCACGGTCTCGCCGGTCTCATAGACGAAGAATTCCATGCGATCGAGTTCCTGGAGCAGATCGTTGGGGAACTCGATGTCGGCCTTGTCCACCTCGTCGATCAGCAGCACCGTCTGCTCATCCGCCTCGAACGCTTCCCAAAGCTTGCCCTTCTTGATGTAGTTGCCCACATCCTCGACGCCCTCGACGCCGAGCTGGGAATCGCGCAGCCGGGAGACCGCATCGTATTCGTACAGGCCCTGCTGAGCCTTGGTGGTGGACTTGATGTGCCAGGAGATCAGCGGCAGGTCCAGCCCGCGGGCGATTTCCTCGGCCAGCAGGGTCTTGCCGGTACCGGGCTCGCCCTTGATCAGCAACGGGCGTTTCAGCGCGATGGCCGCGTTGACCGCCATGCGCAGATCCTCGGTGGCAACGTAGTTCTCCGTACCCTGAAACTGCATCGATCTTCTCCGTCGTTCCGGTTCGGGGCCGCCACCGCGGCGGCCGCTGATGCGAGCCGCTACTCTAGCAACGCAGCCTCCGAATACAAGGAGCCGGGCGACCACACGACTGAGCAGTCCGGTCAATGGCGCGGAACAGCCGGCCACGGACCTCCGGGGATCGGACATTCGCGCCCCGGAGCCCGCTCGGACATAATGTGCGCCCATGAACCTGCTGCTGCTGCATCCCCGGGACCACCTTGACGAGAACCTGTATCGCGTCAGCGACCGTCGTGCCGACCATGTGCGCCGGGTGCTGGGGCGGACGGCCGGCGATGAACTGCGCGCCGGTCTGCTGAACGGCCCCCCGGGTCGGGCGCGGATTCTCGAGGACGACGCACGGGGGCTGCGACTCGCCTTTCGCGAGGAGGGCGAGCCGCCCCCGCCGCTGGCGCTGTCACTGGTGCTGGCACTGCCCCGCCCGCCCATGCTGCACCGCGTGCTGCATGACGCCACGACGCTGGGCATCAAGCGGATCGTGCTGGTCAACAGCCGGCGTGTGGAGAAGAGTTTCTGGCAGAGTCACCGCCTGTCGCCGGAGTCGCTCACCGAAACCCTGGTACAGGGCCTGGAGCAGGCCGGCGACACCATGGTTCCGCAGGTGCTGCTGCGCCAGCGCTTCCGCCCCTTCGTGGAAGATGAACTGGAAGCGTTCAGCGCCGCGAGCCGGCGCATTCTTGCCCATCCCGGAGACCACCCGCCCCTGCCCGCGGACCTGGACGAGCCGGTCACCCTGGCCGTGGGCCCGGAAGGCGGCTGGATCGACTTCGAGGTGGGCGCCCTGCAGCGGGCAGGCTTCCAGTGCCACCATCTGGGCAGCCGCATCCTGCGGGTGGAAACCGCCGTGCCCACGCTCGTCGGCAGGCTGATGCGGTTGGCGTAGCCAGCCCGGCTGCGAGCTACGGGCTGCGGGCTGCGAGTCCTGCGCGGCGGGCCGCGTAGTGATTCCGGAGGAAGTCCTCAAAGCGGGTCAGGCCGGGGTGGCGCAGGCGCAGGGGCTCGAGATCGATATCCCAGCCCGGCTCCAGGTTCCAGTCGTACTGGCGAGCGGCCTCGGCGTTGAAACGGCGCAGCAGCCAAAGCGGCACAGACGGATACCAGATGCGCCGGCCGGTGACCTTGCGGAAAGTCCGCTTCATCTCGCCCACGGTGGGCGCGTCGCTGGCCACATCCAGGGTGGTGCCGAGGTATTCGTCAGGCTTTTCAAGGGCTTCGGCGGCGAACCAGGCAATGTCCTCCACGGTCACCATGTGCAGCCGCGTACGGTTGCCCAGGCACCCGCCCAGCACCGCCAGCACCAGCGCCGGGTCCACCCGGCGCTTGCCGCCGCCGAGCACCGGCTCGAACAGGTTCTCCATGAAGAACACTTCCCGCAGGAAGGTGCGCGGCAGCTCCAGACTGTCAACGTACTGCTCGATCGCCCACTTGCTTTCGAAATGCTCCACCCCGGGAGCCCGGTCACAGCCGGACACCGATGTCTGCACCAGATGCTTCACTCCGGCGGCTTTCGCCGCCCGGGCCAGGCGGCAGCCCTGGGCCACCTCGCCCTCGTAACCCACGCCGGGCTCCCAGTAGTTCTGTACCGAGAAGACCCCGTCTACCCCCCGGCAGGCCCACTCCAGGGAGGCCTCGTCGTTCATGTCCGCCTCCACGGGCTCGGCGCCGGCTTCAGCCAGCGCCCGGGCGGCGGGCTTGCCGGCATTGCGGGTCATGGCGCGCACGGCGAAGCCGCGGCGCAACAGCTCGTGCACCAGGGCGCCGCCCTGGGCGCCGGTGGCGCCGGTTACCAGAATGGTGGACATGACGTTCCCCCGGTAAAGCGTAATGGGCGGCCAGTATAGAACTCACGGGTTTTATTGCAACCGGGACCGGCCTTGCTGGAGGGTACCCTCTTCCCTTGAGGGTGTCGTAAAAACCTTGCCGACTACTTCGGCGTTCGCGATGTGGA
>SLJS01000120.1 GCA_007135015.1 Alcanivorax sp.
TACCCGGATTACGGCCTTCGGCCTTCATCCGGGCTACGGCACTTGCACTCGCCTCTCGCCACCCGCCCCTGCGCGGCGAAGCCGCGCTATTTGTCAGTGGAAACATTCTCCCGTGGCAGGTCCCGGACGAAGGGGCTCTGTTCCACTTCTTCCATTTCCGGTGCGGTGCCCCACAGGCGGTCCATCAGGCTGTTGCTGACGCCGAACCAGTAGTTCTCGTTGCGAAAATGGTGACGCATGTGGTTCTCGAAAGCGGTGCGTACCGGCGCCCACGCGGGCCGCCAGCGCGAATGTACCGCATAGTGCATCCATTCATAGACCGTCAGCGACGTCCAGAAACCGGCCAGGAACCACAGACCCTCGGCGGCAACGCCGGCAAGCCAGGCGGCGCCCAGTATGATCACGATCGAAGGCAATGCGAGCCACTCCGGCAGGAACAGGTACCGCGGGTCCGTGGGGCGTTCGTGATGCGTGTAATGAAGGCGCTGCATCAGCCTGCGACCGAACTCGTTGCGCGGAAGTGGCGCGTGGAGGATCCACCGATGGATGGGGATCTCGATCAGGTACCAGAGGAGGAATCCGGCCAGCACGATCAGGGGAACCCAGCCGTGCCCGGCGCCCTGAAGCAGAGCCAGTATCCATACCGTCACGAGTGCGCCAAGGGTTACGCGCGCCTCCCGGCACTGCACGAACCCGCGACAGACCTGTGCGGCATTTCGTGCCCGGGGAATCCGTTCGGCTTTCTCGCTCATCGCGAGAGTATAGCAGCCCCTCCACCGGTCGGAGAAACACCGGGCACAGCTTCCCCTGGCTCACGGCGGCGAGCGCACCAGGCGCCGAACAGGGTTTCCACGGAGTCCGAAACCCACTGCGCCAGGGGCCCGGGTTCCGGTACCGCAATGGCATCCCCGCACCCGATTCGCCCGGCAAACGCCTCGAAGGAAATCTCCAGCGCACGCATGCCGGGCTGATTGACAAACACGAGCTGCCGGGACTGGTCATTGCGAAGCAGCAACTGCAAACGCTCACCGGTGGCGTTCACCTGGAACCAGCGACCCGGGTGGAGCGATTGCACTTCTGCGGGGATATCCCGGCCGGCGTCCGCAGGCGTGCCGGCCGAAATCGCCCCGCGGTCCACCACCGGTGCCCGGACGAGATCCATGGGCCGGTTGTGAAGCTGGCACAGATGAGCCACCTGGATGGAATCCAGCAGATCATTGCGCTCGACGTCGTCCGGCATGGCGCTTTCGAGCACCTCACGCAGCTCATTGCGCAGACGCCCGATGACGCGCTGGAGTTTCTCCCGCTGGCCCGCCTGTGCCGCTTCCGGTTGCAGAGTCCAGAGCAACAGTCCGAAACAGCGATTGAGGCGCAGCCAGACCGGGCTGTTCTCGCCTTCGTTGAGCAAGACCCGCTGAAAGGCACTCATCCATTGCTGTGCCAGCGATTCGGCCATGAACTCCGGCAGATCCCTGCCCGCCACTTGACGATTCAGTGCTTGTACCGCGTGCTGACGGGCATGACGCATTTCCAGCAGGCCGCTTTCCGTTTCCTTTACTCGTTTGGTGACGCGTTGCCGACGTTCATGGAAGCGGCTGATCCAGTCTTCCGCCTGCGCAACGGCTTTTCTCGTACCGGCAGTATCCGCTGCCCCGGCCAGCCAGCCTGCCAGGGTGTCGCGAATATGCGCCGCCCGCGGATTCCCCGGATGCCAGCCCTGCGCCACCTCCGCGATCCTGGTCAGCAGCGCTCCCGCCGGGTGCCGTCTGCGCACCAGCCAGCCATCATCGTTCAGGGCCAACGCCATCAGGCCACCGCATGCGTGGCGCAGGCACTCGCCAAGTTGCGGATGGAACACCGCCTGCGTGAAGTAATCCGCGAGAATCGAATCCGCCATGCCCACAAGGCCCCGCTGACGGCAGGTCAGCGTGGTGTCGGCAAAGGCTTCATGGATCGCATTCAGCGCATCACCGGCCCGCGGCTGTTGCCGGCGGAGGAAGGACGCCAGTTGCGCATCACTTACGCTTTTCACCGGGTTCGCTTCGCCGGGGTACAGGCCGGCAAAGAGCCTTTCAAGCCTTTCCATCGCCCCCGAGGAAGGTGATCTGCTGGCGGCATGAATCTGTGGGGAAACGTTTATCGTCATGCCCCCATTAGCGCTCAGGAGGCGCCGGGGATAAAGGCCGGCCGGGTAAAGATTGTTATAGACCGGAAGAAATCACTTTCCGTGGCCACCGACCGGTCAATTGTCCTTCTCGGCGGTATCCGGTTCCAGGGTGCGCGTGATCATGTCCACCAGCACCTCCACCACATCCTTTTCGCGCAGCAGGGGATTGTCCTGGCTGAGGTAGCGCACCACGGTAAACATGGTGCTGTTGACCAGCACATAGATTCGCGCCTGCAGATCCTTAAGCGGGTAGTCGCGAAAGTGCTGGAGAAAATACAGCCGCGCGGCGGTGAGAAAGTATTCCTCCAGCTGGTCCAGCGGGCGCAGCACCGGGAGGCGGTCCCAGTTGCGGAAAAGCTCCAGATACAGTGGATCCGAGCGCAGAAAATCCAGGCCAATGCTAATGCCCATGCGCGCCATGCTGCGGATGTCCAGGTTGCCGGGGTCCGCGCCCTGCAACTGCCGGCTGAACATGCGCGGCACATCCTGGATCATCCGCTCGAGCAGGGCCTCGATCAGCGACTCCTTGTCCGGGAAGTACTGATAAAGCGAGCCCACACTCACCCCGGCCGTCTCGGCAATATGGTTGGTTGTGGTGTTTTCCAGTCCGCGCTCGGCCAGGGTCCGGGCGGTAGCGTCGATCAGACGTTCCACCATCTCCCGCGAACGCTGCTGCCGGGGTTTTCTGCGCATGATCGTCTCCGACGATGAGGGGCAAGAGACAAGGTACAAGGAGCAAGGGGGATGGCGCTGGCGGGCGGTGGTTCATTGCTCCTTCCCCAGCCGCACTTGCCCCTTGTCCCTTGTCCCTTGTCCCTCAAATACGAGTTGAACCTGAATAGATACTCACATTATTGTCAATCCAATCAAATGGCAACCGGAAGCTGGCTCCATGAATGCA
>SLJS01000296.1 GCA_007135015.1 Alcanivorax sp.
ACTTCTGGGGGTACTATCCTCAGGCCGGTCCGCTGCATATTCTGCACGTCATTCAGACCACGGTAGTTGTGTCGCGCGGGCTTTTCATAACATGGAAAAAACAGAAAGAAGTTTTTGATTACCAGCGTTCGCGACTCCGTTACTGCGTAGCGGCCATGCTGATCTATCTATTTGCAGCAGTCGATTATCTTTGCAATTACGGCTTCGAGTTCTATCCGCCGGGGGTTGTCTTCGTGCTGGTAAGCTTCAGCATAATGACGCTCGCTATCGTTCGCTATGGACTGATGAACAACCCTGCTGCGCTGGCGGCCAGCATGGCTCATGAGATACGTACACCGTTGGCCACCATACAGATGCAGGTGGAGGTGATGGCTCGGCATCTTCCGGAACTGATGAGGGGCTATCAGGCAGCGGTTGATAATCGGTTGTTAGACTCAGCAATAAGCAGGGAGCAATGCAAAAGCATTGAAGAAATGACAACGAATATAAACAGGGAGATCAGTCAGTCCAACACCATCATCGATATCACCCTGGCTAGCGCGAGATCTGACCTGCAAACCAGATATCAACAGGATGATCACTCCATGGGGCATTGTGTAAAGAGTGCAGTGGACAGTTTTCCTTTCAATTCAGGTGAGAGGGAAAGGGTATTTGTAGATGATCAGAATGATTTTCTTTTTTCAGGGTCTGATACCTTGATGAAGTATGTGATTTACAACCTTGTCAAGAATGCGCTTCATGCCATACGCTCGGCAGGCTACGGAGAAATAAATATAGCTCTGTATCCGGGAATATTTGATAACAAGCTTGTTTTTTCAGATACAGGGCCGGGCATATCGCCGGATGTCGTGCCACACGTTTTCGAGGAATTCTTCAGCACAAGAAAGGAAGGATCCGGCTCTGGTATGGGGCTTGCTTTCTGCCGTCGGGTGATAGCGGGATTTGGCGGCACCATAGAATGCAGAAGTCGGCCTGCCAGGAAAACCATCTTCACTATTACACTCCCCCGGGTGCAATTTAGTCAGAAGGCTGAAAACAAGGGCCACGCCTCCCACGGGGAGAGCGCGGCCCGTTCCGGTCAGGGTTGACTAGATTGCATTTTCCGGAAGTTCATACTGTCTTACTTTTTTCAGGATGAATTCCGGGAACCGGGTAATACTCTTGTTGTGATTGGCAAACACAATCTGCTGGTAGCCCATAGAAACCATCTTCTCTTCGATGAAAAACCTGAAAATAAGGTAGAAAGAGCACTTCCTTACCATATAGGTATTCATCATGCAGGTGACGGTCTGGAAGGGAAACGCCTCGTGGATATAGTCGTTGTGTGCTGCCTTGGTAATAAGAACGCCCTCGTTCTGCAACATGTCACGTGTAATGTGACGCTGGAACCAGTGCTCGCGACATACACCCTGCCACTCGAAGTAGCGGGAGAAGTAGATATTGGTGTAGGCATTGGAGTCCTTAAGGTAGGTGTCAATGTTGTGGACAAAGGTTTTTTCTGCCCAGTGTGACGGAGTATTTCCTGGCGCCGGCATTTCACTGCTAAACAGTCGGGAATGAAGAAGTGTCGAAGCAGTAGTAAGATTGGACATGGTATTACCTCTTGATCCTGGATGGTGTGTGTTGACATTCAGGCCGCGGTTTTTTCCGGGCCCGTCCCAGAATAACGACGCCAAAAACCTGCCTCTATCAATGCTCGCGGTGGTCTGGCGAGAGGCTGCATACAGGTGTTGAAAGGGAAAATGACCGCTAAATCTGATATCGGAGTGATATCAGGGTAATGGCGTGCTGCCTGCGTACGCTGAAGTTTGTTGAGGAAATCGGGGAAGCCTGTGACACAGGCACCAAATGGTCTTTACTTACAGTCCCCCGCGGCATCTTCCTGCGGGCGGGTTATGGAAGGGGTCGTGCCTGTCGCGATTCCTGTCTGCGATTGCAGTCAGGCTGGATATGAGGGTGTTGTGCCTTCAGGGAAAGAAGCGTTCTTTATTGCCGGCGCCACAAAAGCAAACGATTGTTGGCCGGCATTGGCATGTCCGATTCCAGGGAAAGAGCGGTGCGGTCGGCCAGAGCCCGCAGGTCGTCAAGATCACGAATGCCCATCTGGCCCGGCTGGGCACGAAGGCTTTCATCAAAACGGCGGTTGCTGTCGCTGGTATAACGGCCGCTGTAGTTGAACGGGCCGTACAGGCAGAAGGACGCGCCGGCGCTGGTGATGGCCGCCACTCCCCGGAACATTTCCTCGACCTCGCTCCACGCCATGATGTGCGCGGTATTGGCTGAAAATACCGCGTCCACCTTTTTTACGGGCCAGTTCTCCCGGGTTACATCCAGCGCAAGCGGAGCAAGAACATTGGCAAGCGCGTATTCGTGCAGCCAGGGAAGACAGACTTTCTCGGAACCGGGCACATCCGTGGGTTGCCAGGTGAGATGAGGCAGGTTTGATGCAAAATGCACCGCGTGCTGTCCGGTACCGGTGCCGATCTCCAGTACCAGGGCAGGCTGGTCGAGCACAGTGCGCAGGACTTCCAGGATGGGCTGCTTGTTGTTCTCGCAGGCTTGAGAGAAGGGTTTTTCCGTATACATTCTATCTATTGGCCTTTGCGCGCTTGCTCTGCTGCCCAGTTGAAAAAGGCGTGGAAGCCTTTCCGGGCGGATACCGGTGGCCCGACTCAGGGGTGACATTGGCCCTTGTCAGAATCACCGAAGGCACGTCCTTGGTAATCCGGCTGATCGGCCGCGTCGCTTTCCGTACCGCCCTCCTGTTCTTGCGCCCTTTTGGGACATGGGAGCTTCGGTAATGAAAACCAGCGCCTCCGGATAAAAGGGCCACCACCGGCTGCTATCCTAACAGCGCGACAAGGAACAGGGAATCGCGCCGGCTCTCGTGAAGTGCCGCTGTCCTTGCTGCAAGCTCCGGCACCTCTGTACAGGCACGAAATGGCAATGTGCTGACAGGGTCTCCGGATGTTTACCTCCACGGCGGACCGAGGGCACAGGAATCAGTGCCTGTCGGGGCTTGATCAACCGTTCTGAGACAGGCACAACAGGGCACTTCTATGACAGTCCGGATCGGTTCTTGCCTACAGGAAGCAGGCGAAGATGGAGTTTATCGGCTGGCAAGGAGCGTACTTTTCCACCGGTCTGCTTTCCCGTATCAGGTGATACGCTCGCTCCCTAACAATTCCTAAAGACCGGCAAAAAGGTAACAAAGATTGAACAGGAAATGCAGAAGAATCGAAGGAAGTATACTGTCGTAGCGCTCTCGGAAATGCCCCAGAACCAGGGAAGGTGCTAGCACGGAAACGCCCCAGAAAAGGCCCTGATTTGCCATATGTGCCAGCATGAAGAGCACGGATGTTCCGAGATTCGCGAGACTCAGGCCGCTGATTCGCCGGCGCCAGATATCACGTGTCAGCAACTCCCTCTGAATGACCCCGCGAAACAGTATTTCCTCCACAAGCGGATAAAAAACAATAAACGATAGGATAGCTGTTGCGCTGCCGGCAATCTCCCGGGCGAAACCGGCAGGCATCAGGCGCCACAAGACCAGGCCCACCAGTATGGTGGAAAGAAATACCAACCAGAGCTGCCAGTCCGTGGGGGCCGAAGTGAAAGGGCGGGGTGTGGAAAAGTCAGTGCTCATTTGACCTTATGGCTCCATGTCTCGTCGCGAAGACCACTTCTTCCATGACGGCTCGTCAAAACCGTTGATTGCGGTCAACAAAAGGCAACGACTGGGGAATAGACTGGAATATCACAAACTCGTCAAGGAGAATCTCATGATCAGGTCCTACATAAAACCCCTGGGAGTTTTCGCCGTTGCGGTGAGCCTGTCTCTCCCGGTTAATGCCGAGAAAACGGAGCCTGTCTTCGGGCAGCAACTGATGAGTACCGAGGAGCTTCAGGAGCACCGGCAAACCTTGCGCAGCATGGAATCCGAGAAGAAGAGACAGGAATACAGGCGGGAGCATCATCAGCGTATGCTGGAGCGTGCCCGCGAACAGGGCGTCGAGCTTCCGGATGAGCCCGGAGAGCGTGGGAAAGGTGAAGGGCCCAGATCCATTCAGGGCGAGCGCAAGGGACCGGAGCCGGGCCATGGCGGGGGGCAGCGGTACTAGCCGAATTAACCGGTTTATATCTATTGGCTGGCCATCAGATTGTTAAAGATAAAGAAAAAGCACCACTATTCCCAGTGGTGCTTTTCTGATTGCGGTCTAAGCAGGTATTGGACCGCCCGCGTCCGGTCAGACCTTGCGGCGGCGTCGCAGAATCAGACCAATTAGCGCAATTACCAGCATGCCTGGAAGAAGCGGATCCACGGGACCAGAAGCTCTACCTACAGCGCAACCACCGGAAGAAGATGGCCTGAATACGCTGTGCGGCGTGCTGTCATCTGGTGGCGACTGATCGGGAATCTCCGCGACCTGAACCGTAATCAGCGCAAGGTTGGACGGCTTTCCGTCGACCGTGACTCGGTAGGTGAAGCGGTCGTAGCCAATAAAGCCGTCATCAGGTGTGTACTCGACTTTTCCGTCCTTTACCGTAGCGATGCCGGCCACTGGATTATCCGCGACGCTTATCTCGACGGTAGTGGGTGCGTCATTATTCAAGTCATCATTGGCAAGCACATCAATCATAACCGGAGTCCCCGTGAAGGTAAGGGCCGAGTCATTGCGGGCTACCGGTGCGTCGGGGATTGGCGCCGGCTCAACACGAACTATTACCCTTGCTTCATTGGAGGTTTCCGTTCCACCCTCACCATCATTGATAGTGACGGTGTAGAAAAAACTATCCACGCCGATAAAATCGTTATCGGCAGTGTAGGTTATGGTGTCATCGGCCTCAATCGTGGCGATACCATGTTCTGCGGCGGTTACGATATCGACGGAATCCACATCCTCTCTGGGCAGGCTGGCGCCATCGAGAAGATCATTGAGGAGAACGTCAATGTTGACGGGGTCGGTTTCTATGGTAGTAGCTAGGTCGTTTATCGCAACGGGGACACCATCAGCCACCATATAGCTGGCAAGCTCCGGATACTCATTCCCGGGCTTGACCCACTCCGGGTCCTCGCTGCCCGGAATCGGTCCCAGGCCCAGGCTGTCAACAGAATTAGCGGTGGCACGCAGGGTTATGGAATCCAGGACAGGTTGGCCATTCTCGTCGAGCAGTTCTTCACTTATATAGAGGAATATATCAACATTCAGGCCCGAGAGGTCATCACTCAGGAGGGACTCATAACGGCGCGGATCGGTGCCATCTCCCTCCAGGCCAAGAATACGGGCCGCCCACTGTTCGATCTGTGAGTCGGGAATAATTCCGAACGGGTCAACGACGGTATCGTCATCGGCATGGTCGTCGAGTATGGAGGTTGCGCCAGCGCGCCACGCGTAACCATCCCACCAGGCAACGATACCGTCCGACTCGGTTTCAGGGTCCCCGTCATCATGTCGTGCAATGGCCGGTGTCGCCAGGGAGTCCGGAAGCATGTAACCAAATACGTTGCCCGGTAGTGGCGGGTCAGCCGCGCTGGCCTGATTGAGCGTCATATCGAAGTAGTTTAGTGTAAGGCCACCGACAATACCATTTTCGATCGCTACCCCGCTGTCGATGAAGGCGCTGTGCTCACCGTCGAAGTCCGGATAGAAAAAACCTGCTGGATCCTGGTCCAGGAAACCGGGCTGAAAGCGTTCCCTTTCGCCATCATCAAAGAATTTCGGGGAGAACGTCGCATAGCGTTCAGGATTCCAGACCGCGATGTCCGGAGCGCCGGTTTCGCCTTCGAAGAACTCCCGCGGCACAAGCTCCCGCATCTCGAATGCAACGCCGTCTTCTAGCGAAAGCGGCTCGAATTCGTCGCCGACGCCGACGCCAACCTCGAAGAGGATTCGGGCAATGCGTTCGTCGGTGTCATTGATCAACTTTTGGATGACGCGGTAGATGCGGCCAATCCCGTAGCTTTCGCGGAACTTGGCTAGTGCTTCACCGCCATCGTCGTCGGGGTCCTTTACGCCCTTGTAGCGAATGTCCTTCGTTCCGAGGTCAAAGACGAGATCAACCGGCACATCGGCTTCGGTTATCTCAAGGAAATAACGTTTGGAGCTGCCCTGCGGGTCGCTGCAGGTCTTGGGAACAAGCTCGCCGGAGCCTTCGTCGAAGGGGCGTTCGCCGGAGGCCATGATGCAGTTGTTGACAGGAAAGGCGAAATCGTCCGTTACCGCCTGCAGGCCGGGGGCGCGGCCGCTGCCATCGTCCAGCTCCCAGAATATGGAGGCCACGCTGCCCAGGTCCCAGTCCGATGCTGCCACAGCCTTGGCATTCGCGTCCGGGTAGATGATTGTTCGCGACGAGGCACCACTGATGCCGTCGATGGTGCGTGTATTGACATCATTCCATCCCGATAGAAATGGAACCGGGAGGTCTACAAAGGTCGTGGGCGTTGGCGTTTGCGCAACGCTGCTCCCTGCGAACAGTACGATGGCCGCAAGTGTGACTACCGGTTTCAGCGTGCGCTGACGACGAGGAAAAGCTGGCATCGATGTTCTCCTTGTTGATCACTGGCGCCAGTCCTGTCTCGGCGCGATCTAAATGCAAGACCTCGCGCAGAGTATGGCGGCGTGCTCGGCGGGCTGAGTGACCGCAGTCAATAATGGGGCTGACGAGCATGAATTGCGCCGTATAGGCCAAAGTACCGGGCCAGTCGGGCCTGGCTGCATAACCTATTGAAAAAAAGGGAAAAGATATGCGACAGGCACAAGGGGCGAGAGGGAAAGAGGTTTGAGACAGGCACAAACAAGCGCTTTTCTGACAGCTCAGATCAGTGATCGCGTACAGCAACCATGCGAGGCTGTACCGGAAAGGGCTGGAAATAGTGCCTGTCCTCATCCGTAAGCCTTTCCGGGGCTATCAGCCGCCCGGAGCCGATAGAAAAGCCGGATGACGTTGAGATCAGGCCATTCCGCTTACCGAAAAGGGTGGGACCTGGTATTCAGAAGAGAGAAACTCCTGGCAGCTCGATGCCCCGCATTGGACTTGCTCCCGGGCGCAAAGTTGACCAGCGAGGGTAGGGCCCGGGTGCCTCGCATGCCGGATTTCCTCCCGGTGTCGGGAAAGGTATCGTGTCCGTCAGGAATACCGGATCACTATCGGGGGAGCGCCATGGAAGCCGACCATCCCGGCACGACACCCACGACGCTCGGCGGCCTGGTCGTTTTCCTGGGGGTTTTCGGCTGGATGATGTTTGTGTTCAGCATGGAAGAAAGCCCCCAGCAGATCGTGCGCTTCAACCATGAAGGCAAATTGATGCACTGCTCCGCCTGGTATCAGCGCGACCGCAATCTGCTGGATCATCTCATCGGCAAGCGCCTGCGCGATCCGGACCAGCTATCCTTCTCATGCAGCCAACTTTATCAGGAGGCTCCGGCGGACATGCCAACCCGAGTGGAAAGGCGCATCGGCTTCACGCCCGTCACCATCGAGCAGGAAAGCCGTGTGCCCCGTTGCGCCCGGTTGACCATTCCCGGCGACGTCAGGCGTGCCTGTCTGGATCCCTGAAAACCGTACCGGCCCCGGCACCGCTCACTGAAACGGATTCATGCTGCGGCCCAGGTAATACTGCAAGCGCACCGGAAGCGGGCGCACGGTTCCGCCGATGATCTTGTTCACCGCCCCGGGCACGCAGACCGGCTTGCCCTTGACCACGGCGTTCCAGCCCTCGCGCACCACTTCCTCGGGCCGTTGCCAGAGAAAACCGGGCAGGCGGTTGGCTTCGTCGCGGGTGCCCATGACGTCATGGAACTCACTGTAGGTGAAACCGGGACAAAGCGCGGTGACATGAATGCCCTGGGGCTTGAGCTCCATGTCCAGCGCCTGGGACATGTCGAGCACATAGTGTTTGATGGCCGTGTAGAGCAGGCTTTTCGGCGGCGGCACAAAGGCGGCGATGGAAGAGAGATTCAGGATGTAGCCTCGCCCACGCTCGCGCATGCCGGGCAGTACCCGGTGGGCAAGCTCGGTGACCGCCGTGATCATCAGCTGGATCTCGCCGGCCAGCTCTTCCCAGGGCGCCTCGGCAAAGCTGCGGTTACGCGACAGCCCTGCGTTGTTGATCAGCACATCGATGTCCATCGCCTTTTCCGCGGCGAAGTCGATGATCGATGCCGGTGTCTTCGGGTCCGTGAGATCCGCCACCATGATCTCGCAGCGAACACCGTGATCCCGCGAGAGTTCCCCGGCGAGCTCCTCGAGGCGCTCGCTGCGGCGGGCGACAAGCAGCAGCGAATACCCCTCGGCGGCCAGGTGCCGGGCAAAGGCGGCCCCGATTCCGGCGGAAGCGCCGGTGACCAGCGCGGTGCGGGAGGATCCGTTCATAATGTTCTCCAATAGCTGCTGGTAAAACAAAAGGCTGACCTGCAATGGTGGGCAGTGCAACCATCTCGCCTCCTGCCTGGGGGCCTGTTACCTGTCCTTGGAGGGTATCGTAAAAGGGTCTGCTGGTATCCGCATGAGCGCTGCTTGCAGTGCGAAAACCCCGGATTCTGGAACGGTGCCGGATTCTGCGCGCTGCAAGCAGCGCTCCTGCACGGGTCTTTGCGACACCCTCCTTGGGGGTACACGTATTCATGGAGCAACCCCGGATCTGTACAGGGTTCGGTGTTGTCTGTTTCCGGGCGACAGCGACGGACTGAAAGCTGACCTTGTCTTCAAAAGCGCACGACGATTGCAGCCCGTAGATATCAGGTCCGGCCCCGCCGTGACTTCCAGCTTTATCCGTGGGGCCCGGCGTTTTTCTGACGCATTTTGCCAGCGATGAAGCGGCAACCTGTTCTGGCTCCAGGTACTCATGGTGGACAGACAAGTAAAATTATGTTGGCGAAGGGGCACACGGTGCCCCTCGTCAGGAATTATTCACGCACGCCTGTCGACGCGTCCCGCCTGCCTCCAGCCGCGCACAACCGGAATTGTGGCGCTCCTGCGTGATTACCGCATCGGTAAAGCCCAGCCGGCCTTCCTTTTGGGTTTCACGGTGTGCTTCGGGGTTGCCGGGGACGCTGCGGCAGGAGAAATCCAGCTGGCCCGGGTCACGCACGCGCTTGCCGAAGACAAAGTCGAGCGGACCGGTGTCTCTCTGGTAGTGGGCGGCGCAGTGGATTACGCGGTCTTCATCGGCGAACTGAGCGCGCATCATGGTGGAGTCCGCCATGCTGTTGATCCAGAGCACCCAACCCACGACGCCCACCGCCAGGACCAGGCCAAGGGGCGTGTCAGGTATCCAGACGCGTCTGTCGGAGAGCATGGGCCCTTCCTGCCTCTTGTTGCTTTTCCTGCATTGTCGCGCCAGTGGCGCCAGCTCGCAATTTACACTCCATTGAGCTGCGCCGTCGGGTCCTCCTACGGCCTGATCTCGCGCAACGCCGCCCGGCGCTCATCTATCCGCTCCCGGTAGGCTTCAAGCTGCCGCTCCCGCTCGGCAAGTTCCTCCAGTCGCGGGCTCAGCTCCGCGCGCAGCCTTTCTTCCAGCTCTTCGCGGGCCTGGGCCAGTTCGCGGCGGGCCTCGTCGCCGATGGCGTTGCCGATGATCCGGTCCAGGTCGGAGCTGAGATGAATCTCCGGGCTGCGCAGGGTCCCGCCCAGGCTCAGGTCCAGTCGGAAGGCGGACACGCCCTCGATGGCGCGGGCCAGGCGCTGGATCACGTCGCCGCCTTCGCCGGCACCGGCGTCAAAGCGGGCCCCGGCGACGCGGGTATTCACCGAGGAATCCAGCCGGCCTTCGGTGACCACCAGGTTGCCGTCGATGTCCGCCACACCCCGCTCCAGCACAATGGGCAGGCGCGAGCTGTCCGAGAAGGTGGCGTCGGTAAGGGCCAGATCGGTCAGAGTGAAGGTCACCTCGTCCCGGGAGGGGCTTTCCCGATGGTCAAAGGTGCCGTTCATGGCCAGCACCGCGCCCTGTTCGCCGCGGCCGTCGATATGGACCGTCATGGGTCGGCCCCAGACGGCGGGTTCGTTGGTGATGTCCTCGATGCGGCCACTGAAGTCGATCTCGCGCCCGGCGATGTGGAAGATCCCGTCCAGGGCGGCGCGTTTGATGAGAAAGCGCGGCAGGGGCTCGTCTTCGGGGAAGCGGATGTATTCGCCTTCGCCGCGGGGCGGGCGCAGGTCTTCCTCGGCCTTGCGTCCGGCCAGGTGTTCCGAAGCCATTTCGTAGCCACCCAGACCGCGCTGGATCCAGGTGCTCATCTGCGCGCCCAGCAGTTGCCGCGTGACGCCCTCGAAACCCTCGTCCAGGCCGGTGGCGGCCATCAGGCGCCGGGCCTCGTCAGCGGGCAGGGCCCGGGCGCGGGCGTTGAGTTCGCGCACCCGTTCCCGGTCTGTCTCCAGTCGTTCGCCGAGGCTGCGGACCTTGTCCAGATCGTCATTGATGTCGTTGCGCAGGTCCCGGGCGGCGGGCACGCGGCGCAGGCGGTCCATGTCACGGATTTCGTCGAGGCGCGCGCGGTAGGCATCCACGGCATCGCGGTCGGGCAGTTCCCGGATGTGATCCTGCCAGCCCTGTTCGATTTCCCCGGCTTCGCCATCAAGTTCATCGATTTTTGCCTGCAGTTGTTCCCGTTCCCGTGCCACCACTTCATCCGGATCGGGCAGGTCCAGGCCCGGCAGGAAGCGGCCGATGTCGAAGCTTTTCTCGTCCGCTTCCGCCCGGCGGGCCTCCCGGCGTTCGCGGGAGAACCAGCGCCCGCCGATGTCGCCGCTGGTTTCTCGTTCGGTGTCGAAACGAAGGCCTTCCACGGCCATGTTCTCGGCGATGAACTGCCGGCGAAGCAGGGCGAAGCCGTCCAGGGCCATCTCGATACGGCCGGCTTCCATGCTGTTGCGCATGGGCGCATTCGGATTGGTCACCTGCAGGCGGTTGAGCTCCAGGGCCACCGGGTTGAAGCGCAGCGAGACACTGTCGAGTTCCACCTTTGCGCCCACCGCCTGGGTGCCGGTGGTCTCGATGCTCCACTTGATAAGCGGATTGGTGCCAAGCCACAGGGCCAGCACGATCAGGAGAAACAGGCCCAGGCCCCACCAGCGTATCCATTGGGTCATTACCGAGTCTCCGCCTCAGTGATCCAGCCTGACATAGAGGGAATGGAGCCGCCGGCCCCACTTGTTGCCCTTGAGGGCGAGCATGATGCGCGACTGGCGCACATAGTCCAGCACATGTTCGCGGTAGTTGCGCACGCCCCAGGTGACACCGAAGAACAGCGGCACCGCCAGTACCAGGGCGGATACCGTGGTGCCCAGCGTCAGGGTGTTGTTGAAGCCCAGAAATCGCCAGAAGCCGTTGTTGTACATGGCCGTCCAGAGCCCCTGCAGGGCATCGGCCTGCAGCAGGGCCAGCCCCATGGAGTGTGCCCAGGGGTCAATGAGCCAGGCCACACCACTGAAGAAGGCGAAGCTGACGATGAACAGGCTCAGGTTCACCCGCAGCATCAGCACCAGCAGCAAAAGGAAAAGGTTGTGCGGCGCGCCCAGCGGCGACAGCCCCATGAACAGCGCCAGGATCACGGCGGCGGCAATCTGCGCCGGCGCCGTCTCCGAGTTCAGTACCTTGAGGATGCGCGCGATGATCTTCAGCAAGACCCTGACTCCCCCGAGGGTGTAATGTTGAACAGCCTATATTGCATCAGCTGCGCCCTGCTGCATAGCCGCCGTCCTCTCCCACAAGGAGGGTGTCGCAAAAGGGGCAAGAATCCCTTGCTTCCCCTCCCCCTGGCCCCCTCCCCTGCGGGGAGGGGGAATGGCTTTTGCGACACCCTCACAGGGAGAGTGGTTGGGATGGTGAGCCCCTCCCCCCTTGTGGGGGAGGG
>SLJS01000106.1 GCA_007135015.1 Alcanivorax sp.
CCAGAAGAAGCTGAAACCAAGCAGCACCGCCAGCATGGGCCAGAAGCCGTCGGCGAAAAACACCAGCGCGAAGACCAGTGCGGCCATCAGGTTGCCGGCGCGGATGATGCGCAGGCGCTGGCCGGTGCGATCGGCAAGCCAGCCCCAGAGGTTGGGGGCAAAGAGCTTGGTCAGTTGCGGGGCGGCCATGAGCAGGCCGATCTCGGCCGACGAGAAACCGTCCTCGCGCAGATACAGGCTCCAGTACGGCACCAGGGTGCCCAGCAGCCCGAAGTAGAACAGGTAGAACGCGGACAGGCGCCAGTAATAGGGAATGGCCGGCGACAGGGCCGCGCCACTCACCTTTCCGGGCTCCGGCTCGCGGTGTTGCTCAGGTGCCTGCCGGCTCATTCGTCACCGGCGGGCACCGGTGGAAACGGCGGCGTGACCTCGCCGCACTGGGCACGGTGTCGCAGGCAGTGGTCCATCAGCACCAGCGCCAGCATGGCCTCGGCAATGGGGGTGGCACGGATGCCGACACAGGGGTCGTGGCGGCCCTTGGTGATCACTTCCACCGGATTGCCCTCCACGTCCACGGAACGGCCCGGGATGGTGATGCTGGAGGTGGGCTTGAGCGCAAGTGAAGCGCGCACCGTCTGGCCGGTGGTGATGCCGCCGAGCACGCCGCCGGCATGGTTGCTGAGAAAGCCTTCCGGGGTCATTTCGTCGCGGTGCTCCTCGCCGCGCTGGTTGACCACGGCAAAGCCGTCGCCGATCTCCACGCCCTTGACCGCGTTGATGGACATCAGCGCGCGGGCCAGTTCGGCGTCGATGCGGTCGAAGACCGGCTCGCCCCAGCCCGGCGGCACGCCTTCGGCGAACACTTCCAGCCGGGCGCCGATGGACGAGCCGTCACGGCGCAGCTGTTCAATCAGCGCTTCCAGTTCACTGACCCTGTCGGCATCGGGAAAGAAGAACGGATTGTCATTGACGATGGACCAGTCACGCTTTTCCGCGCGTACGTCGCCAATCCGGACCACACCGCCGCCGATGCGGATATCGTGCTGCTGACGCAGGTACTTGCGGGCAATGGCGCCGGCGGCCACGCGCAGGGCGGTCTCCCGGGCGGAGGCGCGGCCGCCGCCGCGGTAGTCGCGGAAGCCGTATTTCTGTACATAGACGTAGTCGGCATGGCCCGGGCGGAAGCGCCGGGCGATCTCGGTGTAGTCGCGGGAGCGCTGGTCGGTGTTCTCGATCAGCAGGCCGATGGGCGTGCCCGTGGTCTTTCCCTCGAACACGCCGGAGAGAATGCGCACCCGGTCGTCTTCGCGGCGCTGGGTGGTGTAGCGGCTGGTGCCGGGCTTGCGCCGCTCGAGCTCGTGCTGCAGGTCGCTCTCGTCAAGCTCCAGCCCCGGCGGACAGCCGTCGACCACCGCCCCCAGGGCGGGGCCATGGCTTTCGCCGAAAGTCGTGACCCGAAAGAGTTCACCGAAACTGTTACCCGCCATCAGGGCCCTCCAGGAAGATGCGCGACACCGGACAGACCACCCGGGCCGCGCGCCCGGCTGTCTGCATTGCATTCCCCGCCGAAGCGGTGCGTTCCCGGGGATTCTCCCATGAATGGGTCCCCGACGCCCCACCCGCGGGAGCGAAACGCGCTGTGATTATACAGGTGTTCCGGAGGCGCCCGCTCGGGCGCCCCTTGATACCATTGCGCTGGCCATGCGCTCCGGACGATCCGGACGCCGTCCGCCGCCGCAGCCCGGGTGAAGCGAAGCGCAACCCGGGGCCGCGAAACAGCCGGGGGCGGAGTCGACCGCGGGATGACACTGCAAGCGCTCTGGAACAGCGCCGGATTACGGCCTCTGGCCTTCATCCGGGCCACATGCATCCGGGTTACATGCATCCGGGCTATACGGGCTACGTGAACTCGTTGCGGTATTCGAGCAGCTGGTCCCGGTCGAGCATGAACACGCCATGGCCGCCGCGGGCGAACTCGAACCAGAAGAACGGCACCTGCGGCCAGGCAGCCTCCACCGCCTCGGCGGTGTTGCCCACCTCCACGATCAGTACACCGCCGTCGCTCAGGTGATCCGGCGCCTCGCGCAGCAGCCTGCGCGTGAAATCCAGCCCGTCCCGTCCGGAGGCCAGGGCCAGCTCGGGCTCGTGCCGGTATTCCGCCGGCAGCGCGGCCATTTCCTGTTCATCCACATAGGGCGGATTGGACAGGATCAGGTCCCAGGGGCCCGACAGGCCCTCGAAGCCGTCGGCCCGGACCGCAGTGACCTGCTCCTGCAGGCCGTGCAGGGCGATATTGTCGCGGCAGACTTCCAGCGCCTCTTCGCTGATATCGCTGGCGTCCACCTGCGCCTCCGGGAAGGCGTGGGCACAGGCAATGGCGATGCAGCCGGAACCGGTGCCCATGTCCAGCACCCGATGCACCCGTTCCGGCGCCACAAAGGGCTCGAAGCCCTGCTCGACCAGCTCCGCCAGCGGCGAGCGGGGAATCAGCACCCGCGGGTCCACGCGGAATTCCAGCCCGCAGAACCAGGCGCGGCCGGTCAGGTAGGCCGCCGGCGTGCGTTCACTGACGCGCCGGCGGACCAGCCCCACGAATGCTTCCACCTCGGCGGGAAGCAGCCGGGCATCCAGCATGCGCGGGTCCGTGTCCCAGGGCAGATGCAGTACATGCAGCAGCAGCGCCAGGGCCTCGTCACCGAAATCATCGGTGCCGTGACCGAGCACCACCTGCTCGCGGCGCAGGACGGTTTCCGCCCAGCGCAGGCAGTCACGGGGCGTTTCGAGCGTGGCCAGGGCCTGGCGGTATTCGTTTTCGTTCATGACAGGGTTTCCCGTTCCGGCGCGGAAGGATAGCACAGGAGCCCCTTTGCCGGGGGCAAAGGGGCTCCGGCTGCGGGCTTCGGGCTTCGGGCTGCGGGCCGAAGTGGCGAGTGGAAGGGTATAATGCTTTCCCGTAATTCGATCCCCCTCGCCCCTTGCTCCTTGCTCCTTGCTCCTTGCCCCTTGCTCCTTGCCCCTTGCCCCTTGCCCCTTGCCCCTTGCCCCTTGCCCC
>SLJS01000390.1 GCA_007135015.1 Alcanivorax sp.
GCCTGAGGGTGTGGCGGCAGGCCCCGGGTGCTCCCGGGGCCATGGGCCGCTTCCAGGCGTTCACATTCCTCCGCCACCGGGTTGCTGGTAGCCGCCATCGTCGGCACCGCCAGGCGGTTGCTGGCCGCCGGGGGCAGGTTGCTGCTGTTCAGGGGTGCGATCTTCCATTTCCGGTTCCCCGCCAGGCGCCGGTGCCTGCTCGGTGGTGGTGCAGCCCATGATCAGCAGGGCGCCAAGCGCCATCAGGGTGCTACGCAACAGCGTCATCGTCTTCTCCCTTGTCGGTTCGGTAGACAGTGCATGCCGTCCCGCTCCGGTGCGCACCGGAGCAGGTCTCGGGCGCTGTGACAACGCTTCCGCGCGTGGTGTTCCTCGGGTGTCGAACGGGTCGAGAGTGCTCAGGACCTGTTTCCCGACCTTCTGCCGGTGGCGAGAGATATGGAGGGGAAGCCGTCCGGTCTGTGCTCAGGCGGCGGAGGAGGCGCCATCCAGGCGCACATCGTCGCCGTTGAGCAGCATGGCATCCGTGGCGGTCAGGTGGAGCAGGGCATTGGCGATCTCGCGGGGCTGTATCAGACGTCCCAGGGGGCTGTGCTGTCCGGCGCCCTCCAGGGAGCCGCCCAGAAAGCGTCGCAATAGCTCGGTTTCCACGCCGCCGGGGGAGATACTGAATACCCGCAGCCCGTTAGCCGCTTCCCGGGCCGCCGCCGACCGTGTCAGTCCGATGACGGCATGCTTGGAGCCCGCATAGGCCCCGGCAAAGTCGGAGCCGCGGTGCGAGAGCATGGAGCCGGTATTGACGATGATGCCGCTGCCCCGCTCCCGCATCACCGGAATCTGGTAACGCATCCCGTGGACCACACCGTCCACATTGGTGCGCATCACGTCCCGGTAGCCGCCGTCGTCGTCCATGGAGACCTCGTCCAGTCCGCCCCGGGGGCCTTCGATGCCCGCGTTGTTGAAGGCGATATCGAGCCCGCCGTAGTGCTCGAGGCAAGCCTCGACGAACGCCCGGACCTGCTCCTGATCGCGCACATCGGCGCGCATGTAGGTGGCTTCGCCCCCGTCGGCACGAATGCGCTCCTGCACCTGTTCGCCAAGCTCGGCGCGGCGGCCGCAGAAGAAGACCCGTGCGCCTTCCCGGGCCCAGGCACGAGCACAGGCTTCGCCGATACCGGAGGTGGCGCCGGTGATCAGTACCACCTTGCCGTGGTAACGCCCGGAGATTTTCTCATCGCTGGCAGAAGCGCCGGGGGAGGCGCCCAGGCCAGCCCCCAGTGCCAGTCCCGCCAGCCCCGCGCCACCGCTGGCCAGGAAACGTCGGCGGCCGGGGTCCGGTGTGTCCGGGGTCCGGCGTCTGGTGCTGTCGGGTGGCGCCTGTTCTTTATCGGGCATCAGGCTTCATCTCCTTCCGGTTCAATGCCCAGGGACTCCAGGACATCGTAATCCGCGAAGCCATCGGCGACCATGCCTGCCTCGCGCTGGAAGCGGGCAATGGCGGTCCGGGTATTCGGGCCCGGGACGCCGTCCACCTCGCCACTGTCATGGCCCTTCTCGTTGAGCCGGCGCTGGAGCTCCTTGACGTCGGAGCGGCTGAGACGGGGTGCCTCGGGGGGTGGCTGGTGAAGCACTCCGGCGCCGTTGATGCGGTCCGCCAGGTGGCCCACCGCCAGTGCGTAGAACTCCGAACGGTTCCAGCGCATGATGACATCGAAGTTTTCGTAGACCAGAAAGGCCGGTCCCCGGTGACCCGCCGGGACCAGCAGTGCCGCCTCCACGTCGACTTCGGGCAGGGCGTTGCCGTCGGCGCGGGTGACCTCCAGCTCCGCCCAGCGAGACAGTGACATCCGGTTGTCCCTGCCGGCCTTCTCGTAGGGGAAGCCGTCCGGCAGTCGTACTTCCCGACCCCAGCGCAGACCCCGTTCCCAGCCGATGCCGCGCAGGAAATTCGCCGCCGAGGCCATGGCGTCCGGCACGCTGTTCCAGAGATCCCGGCGGCCGCTGCCGTCATGGTCCACTGCATAGCGGAGAAAGACCGAGGGCATGAACTGCATGTGGCCCATGGCACCTGCCCAGGAACCTTCCATGGCCTCCGGGGAGACCGCTCCTTCCTCGAGGATGCGTAACGCATTGATGAACTCGCCACTGAAGAACTCGCCACGGCGTCCATCACAGGCCAGGGTGGCGAGCGCATCCAGTACCGGAGTGTTGCCGAAGAAACCACCGTAACTGGTTTCCATGCCCCAGAACGCTACCAGGTACTGGGGCGGGACGCCGTATTCGTGGGCAATGTCCTCCAGCAGGTCACGATGCTCGGCAAGCAGGGCACGTCCGCGCTGCACACGCTGTTCGGTGATGCGGCGTTCCAGGTAGGTGGCAAAGCTCTCGGTAAATTCCGGCTGCCTGCGGTCGAGCTCCACCACCCGTTCGCGAAAGCGAACCCGCTCCAGGCTTTCGTCCACTGTCTGCGCGGATACACCTTCCTGGCGCGCGCGGTCTCCGAGTTCCCGCAGGCACTGGTCAAAGGAAGCACCGGCGGAGCTGGCCAGCAGCCCCAGTGCCATGGTCATTGCATGAAGCGATGCACGTTTGCGCATGAAAGTCCTGTACGGTAAGCGGTTCGCCTGGGAATTGGATTGCGACAGCGAAGCAGGGTTCCCTTGGGTGCCTTCCCTGGCCCCGTTACCAGGTTGCAATCGAGGCAAGTCCTCCGAGAATCAGCCCCTGGGCAAGCAGATAGGTGCCCCAGGGAATCTGGAACTCGAAAACCGGATGACGGCCGTAAATGGTGGTCTCGCCCATGACGGCGTCGGAGAGCAGGAATACCAGCGCGCCCGCGGCGATTGCCCACCAGCTTCCCCCATGCAAAAGGGCCGCCGTGAGAGCCAGTGCGGTCATGAAGCAGAGAATGAAACCGTACAGGAATGCCCCCCACATGACCGACCGGGGGCGTTCGGGATTGTAGACCCGCAACCGGAAGATCACGGCCGGGGCGATCAGTAATACCGCCAGCAGCGGATAGAAGCCCCCGTACTGCGCAAGCTCACTCC
>SLJS01000109.1 GCA_007135015.1 Alcanivorax sp.
GCCCCGCCGCCTATGATCCCCGGCGTCACCCCGAGCGTGCCCGCCAGCGTCGTGACCTGGTGCTGGAAGTGGCCCGGCGCGAGGGCGTGCTGGATGAGCGGGCGTTTGCCGAGGCCCGGAACAGCGACCTGGATGTGGTCGCCCGGAGCGAGTCCGCCCTGTATGCCTTCCCCGGCTTTATCGATCTGGTGCGCCGGCAGCTCGAGCGGGACTATTCCCGAAAGGTGCTGGCCGCCGAAGGCATGCATATTCACTCCACGCTGGATGTACCGGTGCAACTGGCCGCCGAGGACGCGCTGAGCAGTTCCCTGGCACGCCAGGACCCGCTCGGCGAGCGGGAGCTCAACGGCGCCGTGGTGGTGACGGCCCCGGAGCAGGGCGATGTACTGGCGCTGGTGGGTGACCGCGCGCCGCGCAGCACTGGCTACAACCGGGCGCTGGATGCCACCCGGCCGGTGGGCTCGCTGGTCAAGCCGGCGGTGATGTTGGCGGCGCTGGAGCAGCCGCGCCGGTATCACCTGAGTACGCTGGTGGAGGATGAGCCGGTGGAGATCCCCCTGGACAACGGCGATACCTGGATGCCGCGCAATCATGACCGGCGCTCCATGGGTGAAATTACCCTGGTCGAGGCACTGACCCTGTCCCGGAATCAGGCCACGGCGCGAGTGGGCATGGATGTGGGGCCGGCCCGTGTGGCCCGGATCATGCGCCAGCTCGGTGTCGAGCGGGACTTTCCTTCCTATCCGAGCCTGTTGCTGGGCAGTGTGGAACTGAGCCCCTTCGAGGTGGCGGTCATGTACCAGACGCTGGCGACCGGCGGATTCCGCCCGCCGCTGCGTTCGATTACCGATGTGCTGGACCAGCGTGGGGAACCACTGGGCAGGTATCCGGTCTCGGTGGAGCAGGTTGTGGACCCGGACACCGCCTGGCTGGTGCAGTGGGCGATGATGGAAGTCATGCGCACCGGCACGGGCCGTGCGGCCAGTCTGCCCGGCGATCCGGTGGTGGCGGGCAAGACCGGCACCAGTGGCCGCAACCGTGATGGCTGGTTTGCCGGCTTTTCCGAGAGCCATCTGACCGTGGTCTGGGTGGGGCGCGACGATAACCGCCCGGCGGGTGTGACCGGCGCGGGCAGTGCCCTGCCGGTCTGGCAGCAGGTGATGGCCGGGCTTCCGCTACGCGGGCTGGCCGAGGAGCCACCGCCGGGCATCGAGCTGGTCTGGATGGACCCGGATGGCCAGCGCCGCAGCGCCGGCGGGTGTGAGGGCGCGCGGCGTTACCCCATGCTGGAGACTTCGGTGCCGTCGCAGGTAACCGCCTGCGGGCGTCGCCGCGGCGAGCATGAAAATGGAGGAGGCGTGCGCGGATGGTTTCGCAGCTGGTTCGACTAGTCGTGATCACCCTGCTGGCTGCGGCACTTCTGGCCGGGTGTGGCACCCGGCCCGTGGAGCCCGAGCCCGAGCCGGTGACCCTGGCGAAGGATTCGCCCGCCGGCTCCCTGCTCGAGCGGGCCCGCGAGGCCCGTCAGGCGGGGGAACTGCATGCCGCGGGGCGTTATCTGGAGCGGGCGCTGGGCTTGCAGCCCGGTGCTCCGGCGCTCTATCGTGAACTCGTTGAATTGCGCCTCCAGGAGGGTCGCCCGGAGGCCGCGGAGGGGCTGGCGTTGCGGGCGTTGCGCCGGGCTCCGGAGAATCCGCGGTGGCAGTCGGAAATCTGGGACCTGATCGCGGAAGCCCGGGCCCGCCAGGGCCGCACGGCGGAGGCCATGGAGGCCAGGCAACGAGCAAGGGAGCTGAGGGACTGAGGGGCAAGGAGCAAGGGACAAGGAGCAAGACAGGAATAATCAGCGTGACTTACGCTCCCCTTGCCCCTTGCCCCTTGCCCCTTGCCCCTTGTTCCTTGTTCCTTGTTCCTTGTTCCTTAGTCCCTACACCACCGCCAGCGCCTCCCGCGCCTTGTCGATGGTTTCGTCGATCTCGGCGTCGCTGTGCGCGTCCGAGACAAAACCCGCCTCGAAGGCCGCCGGGGCCAGGTAGACCCCGCGGTCGAGCATGGCATGGAAAAAGCGGCCGAAGCGTTCCATGTCACAGGCCTTGACCTCGTCGAGATTGGTCACGCGGGTCTGTTCGGTGAAGAACAGGCCGAACATGCCGCCGACATGGCTGGTGGTCAGGGCCACACCCTGTTCCCTTGCCGCCATTTCCAGACCCTCGGCCAGGCGGCGTGTCCGCTCTTCCAGGCGCTCGTGGAACCCGGGGGCGCCCACCTTCTCCAGGGTGGCCAGGCCGGCGGCCATGGCCACCGGATTGCCGGCCAGGGTGCCGGCCTGATACACCGGCCCCAGCGGCGCCAGATGCTCCATGATGGCCCGGCGGCCGCCGAAGGCGCCCACCGGCATGCCGCCGCCGACCACCTTGCCCAGGGTCGTCAGATCCGGCGTGATGCCGTAGCGGGCCTGGGCACCGCCGGCGGCCACGCGGAACCCGGTCATGACCTCATCGAAGATCAGCACGGAGCCGTGTTCATCACACTGCTGGCGCAGCGTCTCCAGGAACCCGCTCACCGGAGGCACGCAGTTCATGTTCCCCGCCACCGGTTCGACAATCATGCAGGCGATCTCGTCGCCATACTGTTCGAAGGCCTGTGTCACCGCCCGGCTGTCATTGAACGGCAGGGTGATGGTATCGGCGGTGACCGCTTCGGGGATGCCCGGTGAGCCGGGCACGCCAAGGGTCAGCGCGCCGGAGCCGGCCTGCACCATCAGGCTGTCCACATGGCCGTGGTAGCAGCCGGTGAACTTGATGATTCGGTTGCGCCCGGTATACCCCCGGGCCAGGCGGATGGCGCTCATGGTGGCCTCGGTGCCGGAGTTGACCATGCGCACCATGTCCATCGAAGGCACCAGCTCGCGTATACGCTCGGCCATGCGGGTTTCCAGCTCGGTGGGCGCGCCGAAGCTCAGACCCCGTTCCATGGTCTCGCGGACCGCGGCCAGCACGTCCGGGTCGCAGTGGCCCAGGATCAGCGGCCCCCAGGA
>SLJS01000203.1 GCA_007135015.1 Alcanivorax sp.
AACCGCGAATGAAAGTTCGCCCTTCGGGCGAAGAGGCGAGGGAAAGTGGTCGGTTGTCAGTGGTCAAAAAAAAGCCCCTCTCCCCTTGTGACACCCTCGCCGATCATTCTTCAGC
Organism: Alcanivorax sp.; assembly: GCA_007135015.1. Classification (GTDB taxonomy): domain Bacteria; phylum Pseudomonadota; class Gammaproteobacteria; order Pseudomonadales; family Alcanivoracaceae; genus SLJS01. The sequence goes on from SLJS01000203.1 coordinate 116, forward strand.
TCAGGCGTCGCTATTCAGGAAAGAATGCGTTCTTTCCGCCCACCGATAACCGACAACCGACAACCGGCCACTGCGCCCCTCCGGGGCGCTCATCGCCCGCAGCACTTCTTGTATTTCTTGCCGCTTCCGCAGGGGCAGGGTTCGTTGCGTCCGGTTTTCGGGCCGGTGCGCACCGGTTCGGAAGGCGCCGTGACATCGCCGTCCGGGTTTTGTGCATGCACTTCGACAAGGGTGCGCCCCAGATAGGCGTGGTCACGCATCGTTGCCGGCAGCAGCAGTGTGAGGCTCTGGCGCACAAATTCTTCCAGGGAAGGCGCCTCTACCCGGTCGGCCGTTTCTTCGTACAGTTGTCCGGCCCGGTCCTGATGCACGAAGGCGCCCAGTACCATGACCTGAGTGCCCAGGTCCTCGAGCAGTTCTTCCGGCAGCAGAGCCATCCAGGATTCCCTGAGAAAATCGCTGCCCTTGAGGTAGCCGCGGGACCATTCGCTGAGATCCGCGCCGGGCGCCAGATTGGCCAGCGGGTCGTCCCGGACACGAATGGCCGCTGGTAACGCGGGCTCGCCCGCCCGGACCGAATCGTTGATGTGGTTGTAGAGCGTCATCAGCGCCGAGAGAAGGTTCCGCCCCTGATCCATGCCCGGAGGCTCATGGTCCCCGAAGACAACGGGAATCCATTCCGAGGGCGCAACCGGCCGCGGCGCGGAACAGACCGCGAACAGGAAACCGCACACGGCCGCCAGGGACAGGGCCTCGTCGGAATGCCCGGGGGCATCCAGGAAATCCCTGAGAAGGGAAAGCGTCTGCGAATCAGGATGGTCGGCCACGAGAATCTCCCCGCCGGTATAGTGCAGACAGCATGCCGGTTGCGAAGCAACCGGGAAAGAACCGGATTCAGCTTCCCTGCCCGGCACCGACTCCCTGGCCGGCGGCACGAAGCCGTGTCACCGCGCCCGTGACCACCTCGATGGCCCGGTCGATTTCCTCTTCCGTGGTAAAACGGCCCACGGAAAAACGCACCGAGGCATGAGCCAGGTCGTCGGGCAGCCCCATGGCGTGCAGTACATGGGAAGGCTCCAGCGAAGCGGAGGTGCAGGCCGAGCCGGACGACACCGCAATGGCGCCGAGCGCAGTCATCAGGGTCTCGCCTTCCACGCCAGCGAAGGCCACGTTGAGGTGGCCGGGCAGGCGTTCCACGTCCCGGCCGTTCCACTGCACGTCGCCGAGCTCCCGGATGCCCTGCCAGAGCCGGTTGCGCAGCAGCCGCAGCCGCCGGTTCTCCTCGGCCATGTTCTCCCCGGCGATCCGGCACGCCTCGCCCATGCCCACCACCTGGTGGGTGGCCAGGGTGCCCGAACGCATGCCGCGCTCGTGGCCGCCGCCGTGAATCTGGGGCTCGATGCGCACATGGGGAGCCCGACGTACATAGAGCGCACCGATCCCCTTGGGCCCGTACAGCTTGTGCCCGGAAAACGCCATGAGATCCACGGGCAGCTCGCGCAGGTCGATATCCAGCTTGCCCAGGCTCTGGGCGGCATCCACATGGAAGAGCACGCCCTGTTCACGGCAATGGGCGCCGATTGTGGCAATGTCGTTGATCACACCGGTCTCGTTGTTCGCGTGCATGATCGACACCAGCACGGTATCGGCCCGCATGGCCGCGATCACTTCCTGCGGATCAATGCGTCCGTCAGCGAGCGGGCCGACCAGGGTGACCTCGAAGCCCTGCCCCGCCAGCCAGTCCAGGCTGTCGAGCACGGCCTTGTGTTCGGTGCGGGCGGATACAATATGGCGGCCCTGCTCTCGCCGGGCGGCGGCCGCGCCCTTGAGCGCCAGGTTGTCGGCTTCGGTGGCACCGCTGGTCCAGATGATCTCGCGGGGGTCGGCGCCTACCAGATCCGCCACCTGGCGGCGGGCGTCCTCCACGCGCTCCTCGGCCTGCCAGCCATGGATATGGGAGCGGGAAGCCGGGTTTCCAAAAGTCTCCGACGGGCCGAGACAGGCGGTCATGGCCTCCACGACGGCCGGGTCCACCGGGGTGGTGGCGGCGTAGTCAAGATACGGAATGTTCCGGGGGGTCATCGATTCACGACATCCAGCGGCACCTGATTGCGGCGCTCATCCTGCCTCTTCTGCTGGCGTTCGGCAACGGCACGAATCTCGCCGCGCTCGACCAGGTCTCCCAGGGAAATGCCGCTGAGGAACTCGTGAAGCTGGTCGGACAGATCGCACCAGAGATAGTGCGTCAGACAGGTCTCGCCATCCTGGCAATCACCCATGCCCCGACAGCGGGTGGCATCCACGGTCTCGTCCACGGCGTCGATCACCGATGCAACGCTGATTTCGGTGCTTTCGCCGTTGAGCCGATAGCCCCCGCCAGGACCCCGCACACTCTTGACCAGCTCCTGGCGGCGCAGCTTGGCGAAAAGCTGCTCCAGGTAGGAGATGGAAATCCCCTGCCGCTCGGAAATATCGGCCAGCGAAACCGGTCCCTGCCGCGCATTGAGCGCCAGATCCAGCATTGCCGTGACCGCATAGCGGCCTTTCGTGGTCAGACGCATGTCTTCACCTGTGCCTTGCGTGTCCTGACAAGGCTACAAAACCCGAGTAATTTGGTCAACTATTTTGAGTCCCAGCCACGGGCTACGGGCTGCGAGCTGCGGGTATGGCCGCTTCGCGGCCCGTGCTCGTGGCCCGCGGCCGTCCCGCCCCGAGGGGCGGGACTATTCATCCTTCACCGGGCGGAACTCCTCGTCGTCCAGCTCCGGGAGCTTCTCGTCGCAGCCGCGGATGCCCTGCTCCGACAGGGCCTGGCACATGCGGTCGATCTTGGTATCCACCGCGTGCATGTGGTCAAGCAGCGAGCGGATGGCCTCGGCGACCGGGTCGGGCATGTCGTCGGTGACGCCATAGGCG
>SLJS01000068.1 GCA_007135015.1 Alcanivorax sp.
CGGAAGCGTTGCAGCAGCCGCTCGGCCATGGGTGCTCCCTGGTATTCCACCAGTCCCTTGTCCCGTCCGCCCATGCGCGAGCCCGCTCCGCCGGCGAGAATGATCAGTGTGTAGTCGTTGTTCATGAAGCGACAATGCAGCGGTCCGCTGAAAGAGGCAAGAGCGCGCCCTTCGGGCGCGGCTGCGGGCTACGGGCTGCGGGCTACGAGGGTGGAACGACGACCAGTCCAACGACTGACCACTGACAACCGGAGACTGTCGCGGCCGCAGGGCGTGGTCCTTTGCTGGAAAGCGGCGGTCACCCGGTGTAGCCTCCGCCTCAATGCAATCTGTCGGTATCAATCCTTGGAAAGTGACAGCGGGACAACGGTAAGCCGCAGCAGTGAGATGCTCGGCGCGGAGGGGCCCTTCAGCCGGCTGGTTTCCGGTTTCAGCCCGCGCGAGGCGCAACTGGAGATGGCCCGGGCGGTGGAGGAAACCCTCGGGGACGCGTCCACGCTGGTGGTGGAAGCCGAAACCGGAACCGGCAAGACCCTGGCCTATCTGGTGCCGGCGTTGCTGTCCGATGGGCCGGCCATTGTTTCTACCGGCACCAAGAGTCTTCAGGATCAGCTTTTCTTCAAGGATCTTCCGCTGGTCATGGAGGCGCTGGGGGTGAATCGGCGCGTGGCCCTGCTCAAGGGACGTGCCAACTATCTCTGCCCCTACCGCCTCGAACTTCATCGCGAAGAGGGGCGTTTTCTCACCCGCGAGACGGCGCAACAGCTCCAGGTGGTAAGCCGCTGGGCGGCCCGCACCGAAACCGGTGACCTGGCCGAGCTTCGTGAACTGCCCGAGGATGCGCCGGTATGGCCCTGGGTCACCAGCACCTCGGACAACTGCCTGGGCCAGGACTGCCCCGAATACAGCCGCTGTCCGCTGATGCGTGCGCGGCAGAATGCCCAGGAAGCGGATCTGGTGGTGGTCAATCATCATCTGTTTCTCGCCGATGCGGCACTCAAGGGCGAAGGCGTGGCCGATATCCTGCCCGGGGCCAATGCGGTGATCCTCGACGAGGCGCACCAGCTTCCGGAAATCGCCGCCGGGTTCTTCGGTGAATCCCTGGGCGCAAGGCAGCTACAGGAACTGTCCCGGGATATTCTCGGCGAGGCGGGGCATACCGCCGCCGACCTGCGTGAGCTCAACGAACTCTGCGCACGGCTGGACCGCGCCGTGGCGGATCTGCGCATCGCGCTGGGCAACGAGGGTCGGCGCGCGCCCTGGTCGGAAGTGGCTGGCGAGCAGGCGGTGACTGAAGCGGTGGAGCCGTTGCGCGGCGTCCTGGACGAACTGGGTGAAGCGCTGGCACCGCTGGAGTCGGCAAGCCGGGGAATGGAAGCCTGTGTGCGCAGGACTCGTGAACACGGCGAGGCGCTGCGGCGACTGACCGACTGCGCGGACGACAACCAGGTCTACTGGTTCGAGAACTTCCGGCGGGCCTTTACGCTGCATGCCACGCCGCTTTCCGTGGCGGAGCCGTTTTCCGCCCACCGCGAACGCCATCCCTGCGCCTGGGTGCTTACTTCCGCCACGCTTTCGGTGGCCGGTGACTTCAGCCATTTTCTCGACCGGCTCGGTCTGCGGGACAGGGCGCGCACGTTGCGGCTGGAAAGTCCGTTCGATTTCCGGCGCCAGGCGGTGTTCTATGTGCCCGAGGGTCTGCCCCTTCCGGATTCTCCCGATTATGTCCGCGAGCTGGTCGAGGCCATGATTCCGGTGATCGAGGCCGCCGGCGGACGGACCTTCTTCCTGTTCACCAGTCATCGGGCACTGCGCGAGGCGGCGTCGCTGTTGCGCGACAGGCTGGCCTTTCCGTTGCTGGTCCAGGGCGAGGCCGGGCGGCGTCAGCTGCTCGAGCAGTTCCGTGAAGCGGGCAACGCGGTGCTGCTGGGCGCGGCCAGTTTCTGGCAGGGCATTGATGTACGCGGTGATGCATTGCGTTGTGTGATCATCGACAAGCTGCCTTTCGGTTCGCCTGGGGATCCGGTGGCGGCGGCGCGCATTGACCGCATCCGTCGCGAGGGCCGGCAACCCTTTCGCGAGTTCCAGCTTCCCCAGGCGGTGCTGAGCCTGCGTCAGGGCGCCGGCCGGCTGATACGGGATCCGCAGGACCGGGGACTGCTGGTGGTGGGTGATCAGCGCCTGATACAACGCGGCTACGGGAAGCTTTTCCTGGACAGCCTTCCCGGAATGACCCGTACACGCAAACGTGAAGTGGTGGAACGCTTCTTTCGCATGCTGGAGGACGAACCGGTCCATGAAACTGCTGGCGATTGAAACCGCCACGGACAGCTGCTCCGTGGCACTGCTGCATGATGATGATGTGCGCGAGGACTTTCGCGAGGCGCCACGGCGCCAGACCGAGCTGGTGCTGCCCATGGTCGAGGGGTTGCTGGCGCAGGCGGGCTGGTCCCTGCGCGAACTCGACGGCATTGCCTTCGGGCATGGCCCGGGTGCCTTCACCGGGGTGCGTGTGGCGGTGTCGGTGACCCAGGGCCTGGCCCGTGCCGCGGAACTTCCGGTGGTGGGGATTTCTACCCTGGAGGCGCTGGCGCTGGACGCTTTCGCCCGGGGCGTCCGCACGCCGGTACTGGCGGCGCTGGACGCCCGCCTGGGTGAACTCTACCTGGCGGTCTATGGCCGGCTGGCGGAGGACCGGCTCGAGGCACTGTTGCCGGATTGCCTCTGCCATCCGGACGCGCTGCCTTCGCTGCCCGCCGGCATCCGCCATGCCGGGGGCAGCGGCGAGGTATACCGCGAGCAGCTCGGCGAAGCCGTCGCCGGGCTGGAATGGCTCGAGGGATGCCGGGCCCGGGCCCGACACGTGGCGCGCCTGGCCGCGCCACGTTTCCGTGCCAGCGAGGGCCTGCCCGCGGAACGGGCACAGCCGGTGTATCTTCGTGACCAGGTCATACAGGGAGCCGTGCGATGAGCGAAACAGGGCCTCATGTGCTGACCATGACGGTGCCGGAAAC
>SLJS01000273.1 GCA_007135015.1 Alcanivorax sp.
ACCTTGATATTCGTGACGAGATGGAAATGCAGGTGTTCCTGCAGAACTGGGGAAACCTTGATCAGAGTATCGAGTTTATTGATGAAACCTTTGTCGATCTTGACCTGGGTCCAGGTGGTCCCGATGTGAACTGGGGTTACAATGCAACGGATAACATCATCGACCTGACGATTGATACCGGTGACGGGGAGTGGCCCATCGAGCTCCATGTCTCCCGGGATCAGAACACCCTGCTGGGGGCCCAGTTTGTTCAGGAGCACGAGTCGGATGGCGAGTGGATGAGGGATTACGAACAGATCCAGTTCACTGGCGTGCGCATGCCGGACTGATTCTTCTGTTTCTTCCTTTAACCTGTCGGGCCCCGCGGTCACCACCGCTGCGGGGTCCGTTCCCTTCCGCTCCCGCCTGCTTCTCGCCTCACCTGTCGACTTTCCGCTGTGGCCTAGTCCGAAAGCCAGGTGACCTTCCCCTCGCACACCGTCATGCGTATCCGGCCGGGCAGTTCCCTTTGCAGCCAGGGGGAGTTGCGCCCCGCGGAGAGCCATTCCTCGCGCGGGATGCCCCGGGCGTTCGGGTCGATCAGGCAGAGGCTTGCCTTGCGGCCGGTCTCCAGGTGGCCGGCATCCACGCCCAGACAGCGCGCCGGCGCGCGGGTGACGGCATCCAGTGCGCGCATCAGCGGCAGGCTTTCCTGTTCCACCAGATGCAGCACCAGCGGCAGCAGCGTCTCGATACCGCTGATGCCGGCGGAGGAGTCGGGAAAGGGGGCGAGTTTCGCGGATTCGCTCAGGGGAAGGTGCTGCGAGCAGATGGCATCCAGGGTGCCGTCGGCCACGCCTTCCAGCAGCGCCTGGCGGTCCGCTTCGCCGCGTAGCGGCGGGTCGATATGGCAGAGGCTGTTGAACTGCTCCACGGCCCGTTCGTCGAGCAGCAGATGGTGAATGCTCACATCCGCGGTTACGGGCAATCCGTCGGCCTTGGCCTGGCGCAGCAGCCGCAGGCTGGCGCCGCTGCTGAGCTGATGGAAATGGGCGCGCACACCGGTGGCCGCCACCAGCTGCAGGATGCGCGCCAGGTCCAGGGTCTCGGCCACCGCCGGAACCGCCGCCAGCCCCAGCCGGGTGGCCACGGCGCCGTCGTGGGCGCAGCCGCCGGCGGCCAGGGCCCCGTCACGGGGGCGGAGCATCACCGGCAGATCAAAGGTGGCGGCGTACTCCAGGCAGCGCTTGAGCACCAGGGTGTCGCGCACCGGCCGGCCGCCATTGCTCGCACCGATACAGCCCGCCTCGCGCAGGGTCTGCATTTCCGCCAACAGTTTGCCCTCGAGCCCGGGTGTGAGCGCGCCCAGTGGCAGGACCCGGGCGAAGCCCGCCCGCATCGCTCGTTCCCGGATCAGGCGCACCACCGCGGCCGTGTCGATCACCGGGTCGGTGTCAGGCATGGCGCACAGGTGCGTGACGCCGCCGCGGGCGGCCGCCCGGGTCTCGCTGGCGATGGTGCCGTTGCGGTGATGGCCGGGCTCCGGCAGGTGAGCGCAGGTTTCCACCAGGCCGGGCATCAGCCAGAGGCCCTCGGCGTCGTGCATCTCGGCGCCGGGGGCGTCCAGGCTGGCGCCGATGCGCACCAGCCGCCCCTTTTCCACCAGCAGGTCGGCGATCTCGTCGCGGCCTTCGCCCGGGTCCAGGATGCGGGCCTTGCGGATCAGCAGGTCAGCCCTGGGGCGCATGGGATTCCTCCGTTTCCCGTCCGCTCATGCACATGGACATCACCGCCATGCGCACCGCGATGCCGAAGGTGACCTGGTGCAGGATCACCGACTGCGGCCCGTCCGCCACGTCGGAGGCGATCTCCACGCCCCGGTTGATGGGGCCCGGATGCATGACGATGGCATCCGGCCGGGCCTGGCGCAGGCGCTCGCCGGTGAGGCCGTACAGGTTGAAGAATTCGCTTTCACTGGGCAGCAGGGCCGAATCCATGCGCTCGCGCTGCAGGCGCAGGGCGATGGCCACGTCCACATCCTGGAGGCCCTGGTGCAGGTCCGTGTACACGCTCACGCCCATCGCCTCCACGTCCACCGGCAACAGGGTGCGCGGGCCGATCACACGCACTTCCTTCGCGCCCAGAATGTTGAGCGCGTGAATCTGCGAGCGCGCCACCCGCGAGTGAAGGATGTCGCCGATGATGGCCACGCGCAGTCCCTCGAAGCCGCCCTTGTAGTGGCGGATGGTGTACATGTCGAGCATGGCCTGGGTGGGGTGTTCGTGACAGCCGTCGCCGGCGTTGATCACCGCCACCTCCGGGGTGGCGTAGCGGGCGATGTAGTGGGGCGCGCCGGAGTCCTGGTGGCGTACCACGAACATGTCGCTGGCCATGGCCTCCAGGTTGCGCAGGGTGTCCGTCAGGGATTCGCCCTTGCTGGTGGCCGAGCGGGTGATGTCGATGTTGAGCACATCCGCGGAAAGGCGCTTGGCGGCCAGCTCGAAGGTGTTGCGGGTGCGGGTGCTGGCCTCGAAGAAGAGGTTCACGAGGGTCTTGCCGCGCAGCAGCGGCACCTTCTTGATGGAGCGGTCGCCCACGTCGACGAAGCTCGCGGCGGTGTCGAGGATTTCTTCGAGAATGGAACGGGGGAGGCCTTCAATGGAAAGAAAGTTGCGCAACCGGCCGGTGCCGGTGAGCTGCAGGTTGTCCGCCGAAGGCTCGCTCACATGTACGCCCTTGTTGTGTCCGTTCTTCTCCAATCCGTGCCCGGCGCCTGCCTGGCCGCCGCCGTCGTCAGGACGACTCGGCAAGGATCTCCGCATACAGCGTGTCGGTTCCGCGCAATTCTACCCGCTGGTCGGGCTCCAGCGCCAAGGTTTCACCACGAAAATCCGCCTGAATGGGCAATTCGCGGCCACCCACGTCAAAAAGTACCGCCAGGCCCACCGATGCCGGGCGGCCGTAGTCGAACAGTTCGTTGAGTGCGGCGCGCACCGTGCGCCCGCTCATGAGCACATCGTCGACCAG
>SLJS01000397.1 GCA_007135015.1 Alcanivorax sp.
CCGGGCGTTGCCCCGGCTGGCCAGCTCGCATACCAGGGCCGGCATGGTCCCTGTCTCGGTGGCCGGCTGTGCCATGATCAGCGTCCTGTCGGGGCAGGTGCCGCAACTTCCGGTATGCCGGTGAGAATGCCGCGCATGCCGCGCAGCTGCTCGCCAACATGGAGCCCCTGTCCCGTGATGGTCATTTCACGGAGCGTCTTTTCGAAGTCGCCGGTGCGTTTCTTCAGCATGCCCACGGTCTTGCGCAGCTCGCCGTCGAGTTCGATATAGCGCAACAACAGGATGGTGTCGGCCAGGTAGCTCACGCCGTGTTCCGAAACCTGCAGCTCCGAGCTGGCGATGGCATGGACCTCGTTGAGCAGCAGAACCGTCACACCCATGTTCACCAGGTAACGACAGAGCGCATGCACTCGCTCCAGCGGGTCATCGCCGCGCATGGACTGCTGGTATCCGGACATGCTGTCGAGCATGACGATTCTCGCTCCGCGCTGTTCCACTTCCTCGCGTACCACCAGCGCAAAGCGGTCCGGATCGAACTCCAGTGGTTCCACGTCCTGGAAATGGAGTCTGCCGCTGTCGAGTATCTCCTGCATGGGAAGACCGATCTGCTCGCTGCGCTGCAGGAAGGTGGTGCGGTGTTCGTCGAAGCTGTAGATGACGGAGCGTTCGCCCCGGGCAGCCGCCTGCCGCATGTAGTGGGCGGCGAGCGTGGTCTTGCCCACGCCCGTGGGCCCGGAAATCACGGTCACGGTGCCCCGGTGAATGCCCCCGCCCATCATGGTGTCGAGCGCCGGCACGCCGGAAGCGATCATCTCATGGACAAAGTCCGCGCTGTGCTCGCCCGGCAGCAGGCGCGGATACACGGCCATGCCGCCAGCGCCGAGATCATAATAGTGCCGGCCGTCGGCGTATCCGGAACCGCGCAGCTTGCTCACCGAGCAGACCCGCCCGGAAGGCAGTTGCTCGAGCTGCAGCACGCCATCGCTGAGAAACTGCAGGTCCTCATCCGAAGGCCCGCCCTGTTCCGCGGTGAACATCACGGTGATGCCCTCGTCGGTGAGCTGGCGCAGCAGTGACAGCACCTGCTTGCGGAACTGGAAGGTATCCGGGGAGAGGAAACGCAGCTCGCTCAGCGAATCGATGAATATCCGCTCCGGGCGGTGCGTTCGTGCGTAGCGCAGAACCTGATCGTGAATGGCGCCGCCTTCCACCTCCCAGCTTTCCAGCAGGTTGTAGCTGTCCTGGTCCGCCGATTCACTGATGCCCGGCGAAAGATCCAGTACCGCCACGCCTTCCATGGAAAAGCCGTTGAGTTCGGCGTTGCGGCGCAGCTGATGTTCGGTTTCGCCCAGGGTGACGAAAACGCCGGTATCCGGTGTGCCGTTTGAAAGGAAATGCAGGCCGAGTGTGGTCTTGCCCGCCCCCGGCCCTCCGCGGACCATGCAGGCCCGTCCGGGAAGCAGGCCGCCGTGGAGGATCTCATCGAGTCCGGCCACGCCGGTTCCGATACGGTCAGTGGAGTCTGTCATGGCAAATCGCTCCCCGCCCCGGGAGCGGTACCCGCCCGGCTTCGCCGGATCACTCTCTGGGTCAATGAATGTTCCTCGACCAGGCCGTCCGGGGCTCGCGGCCACGATCAATCCGGCACTGGCGGGTGGCCCAGGAGCCGGGGCGATGTATCAGGTATCAAACATCTTCGCGGACTCATGCTTTTGTACCAATACCGTATTTATACGGAGGATGGGCTGCAGGTGCGCCCGGGCCCGGGCTGTCTGGCTCAGAAGTCCCCGTCCAGGCCGGCAAGCATGATCGCCAGCTCGGCCGCGGTTCTTGCGCCGGTCTTTCTCTTCAGCGAGGCCCGGTAGCTTTCCACGGTGCGTGTGCTCAGGCCCAGTTCATTGGCGACTTCCTTGGTGAGCCTCCCGGCCGCCAGATGGAGAAGGACCTGGCGCTCCCGGCGGGAAAGCGACGCGAAGGCCGCGGCCGTCTGCCCCGGATCCCGTCCGGAAGGGACGGGTTCGCCGTCAGTGGACGCTTGCCGTATCCCGGTAATCGCCAGCCCTCCGGTGCCTTCCAGGTGCACCAGGTAGGGGAACAACACCGCCTGGAACCCGGTTCCGGTCATGTCGCACAGGGCCCGCGAGATCCTTGCCGGATACCGGCCGGCGGCCGTTTCCAGTTCCCGATTGAGGTTTTCGGGGCTTTCGCCGGGCGCCAGATCCATCAGGGAACAGGACAGCAATTGTGCCTCGTCGGGACAGTCAAACAGCTCCAGCGCGGCGCCGTTGGCCTCGAGAAACCGCAGGCTTCCTCGTTCACAGAGCCATAGCGGCAAAGGATAGTCCATGAACAACGCCCGAAAGCGGTCTTCACTGAGCGCCATTTCCGCGAAGGCGGACCTCGGGGCCTGTCCGGACTCGTCATGGATGATGCTGATCGCGGTTTCGGCCCCGTCGGACTCGCCGACCAGCATCATGGTGTGCGTGGCGACAAAGGTGGTGCCGTTGCGGTGCCGCATGGTGAAGCGGCCCCGCACGAAACCGTCGCGGCGCAGCAGCTGTTCGTCCCTGGCGTCGAAATAGCCCGAGTGGCTTCCGTCCAGGTGGAGCATCTCGGGGGTGTGTCCGAAAAGTTCCTGCGGCTCGTAGCCGAACATCATCCGTGCCGCCGGGTTACAGGCGCGGATATGCCGGGTGTGCGCATCCAGCAGGAAGACCGCGTCATCGGGGCCTTCAGGCAGCCTGCCCGGGCGTCTGATTCGGGGATGTGGGTCTTGCTGCAACATGTCTTGCAGGGAACCGCCCAATCTTGCATCGAAGCCGCGGGGCCTCAGGTCGTCCTTGTCCGAGGGCACATGGCCTCGCACGCTGTACAGGGATGTCCTTCCGTCTCCGGGCAGGCCTTCCGGGGTGGCATCTGACGCCTTCAGGGCGCCGTGAGCATGAAAGGGACGATCACCGGGGCTCCGCCCCGCCGGGGAGGCCCTGTGCCGTTCAGCATAA
>SLJS01000246.1 GCA_007135015.1 Alcanivorax sp.
CAGGAACCGGACTCTTGTCCCTTGTCCCTTGTCCCTTGTCCCTTGTCCCTTGTCCCTTGTCCCTTGTCCCTTGTCCCTTGTCCCTTGTCCCTTGTCCCTTGCCCCTGCGCCCCGAAGGGGCGCAACCCTACAACCAGCGACTGTTGCGGGAGAACTGTCCGCGCAGGAAGTCCATCTGGTCCCCGCGGATGCGGTGGCTGTTGATCAGTGCCAGATACTCCGCCATGTTCGGCACATAGGGCAGGGCCAGCAGTTCCATGCCGCATTCCTCGAGCAGGCGGCTGCCCTTGTGCTGATTGCAGCGGCGGCAGGCGGCCACCACATTCAGCCAGTTGTCCAGACCGCCCCGGGAGACCGGAACAATGTGATCACGGGTCAGTTGGGGGTCGTTGAAGTGGTGCCCGCAATACAGGCAGAGATTCTGCTCCCGGCGGAACAGGGCCCGGTTGGTCAACGGCGGCCGGGTCCGCGGCCTGGGATTGATGCGGCCATTACAGGCAATGATGGAATGCAGCGACAGCTCCGTTCGCAGACCGGTAAGCCGGCTGGTGCCGCCACGGATGCGAAAGATCACGTCCCCCAGCGTCCAGGTGACCAGCCCCCGGGCGTACAGGCAGGCCGCGTGCTGCCAGTCCAGCCATTCCACGGGCTTGCCGGCCAGGTCCAGTCTGAGTATCCGCTCGGAAGTCACTGGCGGCCCTCCCGTTCACTCCGGGGAAAGCAGGGCCCCGACGCTGCATGCATCGCTACGGCATGGGGGACAACATGGCGTGGGTCATCTTCTGGCATAATCGGACCGGGCCACACAGTGTTGACTGCATAATAACCAGCGTTTGCTCGGATGCTCAAGTCGGACACGGGGCGGCTGTGCGCGGGCCCGCAGGCGAGAGGCACAACGACCAAGGGGGCAACCGATTTGTTGCTGGATATTCGGCAGTTGCGGGTCGGGCGGGTCAGCGCCGCCGGGCTGGGGGCCGGCACCGGTGAGCGGGTGCTCCTGGCCGGCCCCTCGGGCAGCGGCAAGAGCCTTTTCTTCCGGGCGCTGGCGGATCTGATTCCCTGGGAGGGGGAGGTCCGCCTGGACGGAACTTCCGTGCATGAACAGCCGGCCCACCAGTGGCGCCGGCGGGTCATGCTGGTGGAAGCCGACAGCGCCTGGTGGGCCGACCAGGTCCGGGACCACTTCCCCCCGGACAGTGACCCGCCACTGGAAGCACTGGGTCTGTCCACGGCCCTGCTGGACGCGGCTCCCGGGCGGATTTCCTCGGGCCAGCGCCAGCGGCTGGCGGTACTGCGTGCCCTGGCACGAGCCCCGGCCGTGCTGATGCTGGACGAACCCACGGCGAATCTGGATGAAACCAGCACCGCCCGACTGGAGTCCCTGCTGCGCGACTGGACGGCACGGGGCGGCCTGCTGCTGATGACCAGCCACGAACCCGCCCAGCAGCGCCGCCTGGCCACCCGTTTCTGGCAGGTCGGTGACGACGGGCAGGTGCGGGAGGAAGGCCCATGAGCGAGATCCAGCCGATCACCCTTGTCGATCTGCTCCTGGCCGCCCTGGTCATGGTCGCCCTGGCGGCCTTCTGCCGGCCCTGGAGCCGCAAGAGCGCCAGCGGACTGCTCACCAGCATGGGGCGCATGGCCCTGCAACTGACCCTGCTGGGCCTGGTGCTGCAGGCGATCTTCGATAATGTGGCACTGCACTGGGTGGCGCTTGTCAGCGTTGTCATGATGCTCGCCGCCGGCCACGAGATCACCGCACGGCAACGCTGGCGGGGCCCGCGGCTGCGCGAGTTCCGCACCGGGCTGATTTCCATGGTGTCGGGTTCCTTTCTGCTGACCCTGCTGGCCCTGCTGGTGATCATCCAGCACGACCCCTGGTACCACCCGCGCTATGCGATTCCGTTTCTGGGCATGATGCTGGGCAACACCATGACCGCCATCGCGCTTTCCATAAACCGGATCCAGGAAGGCGCCCACCAGCAACAGGCACGGATCGAGGCGCGCCTGGCGCTGGGCGAGCCCTGGCATCGCGCCATCCACGAGATCCGGCGTGACGGCATCCACCAGGGCACCTTGCCGGTGATCAACATGATGGCCGCCGCGGGCATCGTGAGCCTGCCGGGCATGATGACCGGCCAGCTGGTGGCCGGCGCGGACCCGGCCACGGCGGTGAGCTACCAGATCCTGATCATGATCCTGATTGCCGCCGGCGCCACCCTGGGCATCCTGCTGGCCACGCGCATGACGGTACGCCAGCTCTTTGACGACCGGGAACGGTTGCGGCTGGATCAGTACAGGAAGATAGAGTAGGGGCAAGGAGCAAGGAGCAAGGAGCAAGGAACAAGAAGAAAGAGACGAGAGACCGGAAGGGACGAAGCGCGGCCCTTTCTTTTCCTTGTTCCTTGTTCCTTGTCCCTTGCCTCTTGCTTCCTGTTACTCGCTACTCGCCACTGCGTCCCGAAAGGGGCGCAAACTCCGGCAGGCGGTAACAGGCTTCGGCTTCTCCCTCCGTATCATCCGCATCGGTCATGATCGCCAGCGCATCGATGCGTTCCACGTCGCGGTCGTGGTAGCGCTTGAAGTCCTCGCGGACATTGCGTTCGAATTCACGCCACTCGCCCAGACCCTCTTCACCACTCTGAACCACCACCATGACAGCGTTGCCCGTATAGGGATTGGGCCAGTGACTGCCTTCCGGATGCTCCCGGGACCAGACATAGTTGACCGCCCGGGTCTGCCAGCGAAAGAAGCCTTCACGGATCACATAGACGCGGGCCAGAAAGTCATCCCCAGCCTTTTCCTTCTCCGGGGCGTCCCGGCCAGGAGCCAGGGGTTCTTCCGCCCGCCAGGACCATCGCAGCACCGGCGTTTGTTTCAGGTCCACCTCGCGTTCCCGGATCAGGCCGGAGGCACTGTTTTCCGCCCGGGCACGCACACAATCCATCTCCGCGTCCCGCTGGTATTCGGTGCGGCCCTCGAAGACGATCTCCTCCCAGCCGGACAGGGGGCTCTCGCGAAGTTCCGACGCCACCGTCAGGTCGCAGACCAGTACCCACAGTGCCGCTACCATCCATCGCTGCCGCATCTTTTCACGCTCCTGCCGGAATCAGGTCGGGAAACCATCCCATGCATCTATACATTAACGATCATTTTATTTACTGGTGACCCAAAGGTCACAGAAACTCTGCGAAAACCATGCTCCTTCCCTAGAATACCCCCTCATGGCAAGACAAGTGGATCGGGGGCAAGCATGGAAACAGGCATGGAGTATGACTACATCATAGTGGGGGGCGGCTCCGCGGGCTGTGTGCTGGCCAACCGGCTTTCCGCCAATCCGGCAACCCGGGTATGCCTGCTGGAAGCCGGACCCGACGACAACTCGCTTCTGGTGCGCATACCCGCTGGCATCATTGCGCTGATGCGATCAAACCGGCGCAACTGGCGCTACTACACCACCCCCCAACAAGCTCTGAACAACCGCGAGCTCTACATCCCCCGGGGCAAGACCATTGGCGGCTCCAGCGCGGTCAACGCCATGATCTACACCCGCGGCCACCGCTGGGACTACGACCACTGGGCGGAACTGGGCAACCCGGGCTGGGGCTGGGACGATGTGCTGCCGATCTTCCGGCGCAGCGAGAACCAGGAACGTGGCGAGGATGCCTTCCATGGTGTGGGCGGTCCGCTCAATGTGGCGGACCTGCGTTACCGCCATGAGGTCAGCCAGGCCTTCGTGGACGCGGCGGGACAAGCCGGCCTGCCCCTTTCCGATGAATTCAACAACGAGACGCAGGAAGGGGTGGGCTTTTTCCAGGTCACCCAGAAGGACGGCGAACGCTGGGGCGTGGCCCGCGGCTACCTGCATCCGGTACTGGAACGTCCCAACCTGGACGTGATTACCGCCGCCCGCGTTACCCGCGTACTGCTCGACGGCAACCGGGTGACCGGCGTGGAGTACAAGCGCCGGGGCCGGCTGCATACCATTCGTGCCGGGGAAACCATCCTCTCCGGCGGCGCCATCAACTCACCCCAGCTGCTGCTGCTCTCCGGCATTGGCCCCCGCGAGGAGCTGCAACGCCACGACATCCCGGTTCGCCATGAGCTGCCTGGCGTGGGCGAGAACCTGCAGGACCATCCGGATACCCTGGTGGTTCACCGTACCCCGATCCATGACACCCTGAGTCTGTCGCCCTTTGCATTGCCGAGGATGGCGCGGGCGCTGTGGGAGTTTCTCACCCGCCGCAACGGACGGCTTACCTCCAATGTGGCCGAATCCGGCGGTTTCGTGAAATCACGGCCGGAGGAACCCATCCCCGATCTGCAGCTGCATCTGACCGCCGCCATGCTCGACAACCACGGCCTGAAC
The DNA here is from genome assembly GCA_007135015.1 of Alcanivorax sp. Lineage (GTDB taxonomy): Bacteria > Pseudomonadota > Gammaproteobacteria > Pseudomonadales > Alcanivoracaceae > SLJS01. The sequence continues at coordinate 4,370 of SLJS01000246.1, forward strand.
TGGCTGTTCGCCATGGGCTGGGGCTACTCCGGGCATGTCTGCATACTGCGGCCGAAAAGCCGGGGCCGGGTGGGGCTGCACAGTGCTGACCCGGAAGCCGATGCGCTGATCGATCCACGCTTTCTCAGTCATCCGGAAGACATGGACGGCATGGTCCGCGGCGTGCGCCTGGTACGCGAGATCATGAAACAGCAGGCGCTGGACAAGTGGCGCGGCCCGGAGGTCTTCCCGGATACGGACCCGCAGACCGACGAGGAATACCGCGAGTTCATCCGCCGCAAGTGCGACAACATCTATCACCCGGTGGGCACCTGCAAGATGGGGATCGACGACATGGCCGTGGTCGCCCCGGACAGTCTGAAGGTCCATGGCCTGGAAGGCATTCGCGTCATTGATGCCTCGGTCATGCCTACGCTCATTGGCGGCAACACCAACGCCCCGGTGGTGATGATCGCGGAGAAGGCCGCCGACATGATGCTCGGCGAAGGCTGAAGCCTGCCTCGCCGGCTACGGAGAATGCCAAAAGAGCCCCTCTCCCTTGATGAGGGTGTCGCTAAAGCCCCTCTCCCCTGGCGGGAGAGGGGTTGGGGAGAGGGGGAAGGCTACGCAAGCCGCAATGCCTGACGCTTTCCCGTACTTCCTCCCCCTCTCCCTGTCCCTCTCCCACAAGGGGAGAGGGGACCCTCCAGCAAGCCCCTGCAATGGCCCTCTTGCCGTGCATGATCGGCAGCATCCTGTACCCTGTGTGCGTTTTCCGGCCATGTGGAGTGACAATATGGAAGCCTTTCGTGGACGTACCGCCCTGATCACCGGGGCCTCCGGGGGACTGGGCGCGGAGTTCGCCCGCCAGCTCGCCGCCGCCGGCTGCAACCTGGTCCTGGTGGCTCGCAGCGAAACCTCCATGCAGGAGCTGGCAAGAGAGCTGGAGCAGGCTCATTCGGTACGGGTGATGACCATCGCCATGGACCTGGCCCGCCCGGAAGCCGCCGGCGAACTCCATGCACAGATCCGTCGCGATGGCCCGGGTATCGATGTGCTGATCAACAACGCGGGCTTCGGCCTGTACGGGCCCTTCACCGATGATGACCCGGTGCGCCTACGCAACATGCTGCAGCTCAACATGGTCACGCTGAGCGAACTGACCCGGCTGTTTCTCGATCAGATGAAGGAACGGGGCGAAGGGCGCATCATCCAGATCGGCTCCGTGGCCTCCTACCAGCCCGGCCCATTGTACTCCGCCTATGCGGCCAGCAAGGCCTATGTGCTCAGCCTGGGCGAGGCACTCAACCGTGAACTGCGCGGCACGGGAATAAGCTGCACCGTGGTCTGCCCCGGCGTCACCGCCACGGGCTTCCTGGACAACGCCGGCCAGCAGGGGCGCAAGAGTCTTTACCAGAAGCTGTTCATGATGAATTCCCCCGAGGTGGTCCGCGCGGGCCTGAAGGCCTCACTGCGCAACCGCCCCAGCGTGGTCACCGGCGCGCTCAACAAGCTCCAGGTATTCTTCCTGCGTTTCGTTACCCGAAGCTTCGCGGCAAGGGCGGGGTATGAAGCGATGAAGATGTAGGGCGCCTTCGGCGCGGCTGGCAGCGGTCGGTTATCAGCGGTCAGGCAAACAGAATGCACGGATAACCACTAAGCCCTATCCGAGCACAGACCGCTGACAACTGACCGCTGCGCCGCCGTCGGCGGCGCATTACCTAAGCACCACAAAGAACACGCTCCCGTTGCGGTTGATCCGCAGCAACAGGGCCGCGTCCGGGTCGGAAACAGCCTGGCGCATTTCCTCGATATTGCGGATGTTCTGGCGGTTGGCGTTGACCAGTACGTCGCCGCTGCGCAGTCCGGCATCAAAGGCATTGCTGCCCCGCTCCACTTCCTTGACCAGCACACCGTGGCGGGCATGTTCCAGCTCACCCTCGCGCAGGTCGCGCAGGGTGGCGCCTTCCAGGAAACGGGAGATGGCGCCGCCGGCCACCTCGCCGCCGCCGGCGGTGGGCCGGATCACCGCCCGGATCTGCTTCTCCCGGCCGTCGCGCAGCACGGTCATGCGGATGGTCTCGCCCACCGGCGACAGGCCCACCCGGTTGCGCAGGTCCGCCGCCCGGTTCACGGGCTGGCCGTCCACGCGAATGACCACGTCACCGGATTCCAGACCGGCCTCCTCGGCCGCGCTGTCCTCGATCACCTGGGTAATCACCACGCCCCGGATATCCCGGTCCATGCCGAAGGCTTCGGCCAGCTCCGCGGTCAGATCCTGGATATGCACACCCAGCACGCCCCGGCGCACTTCGCCGTGCTCGATCAGCTGGTCCTTGATGTTCACCGCCATCTCCGTGGGAATGGCAAAGCCGATACCCACATTGCCGCCACCGGGGGTGAGAATGGCGGTATTGATCCCCACCAGTTCGCCGCGCAGGTTTACCAGCGCCCCGCCGGAATTGCCGGGGTTGATGGAAGCATCAGTCTGGATGTAGTTCTCGTAGCCGCCCAGACCCAGACCGGTGCGCCCCAGCGCCGAGACGATCCCGGAGGTCACAGTCTGCCCCAGCCCGAAGGGGTTGCCGATGGCGATGACGAAATCGCCCACCCGCAGCGATGAGGAATCGGTGATCGGCATGTCCACCAGCCCGTCGGCCTCCACCTTCAGTACGGCCAGGTCCACCTCCCGGTCCATGCCCAGTACTTCGGCCTCGACGCTGCGCCCGTCGACCAGGGTGACGGTGACGCGATCGGCGTTGCGCACCACGTGAGCGTTGGTAAGGATATGGCCTCGTTCCGCGTCCACCACCACGCCGGAGCCGGCGCTGGTGGTGCGGCGCTCGCGCCGGGGGCGGTCGGGCATGTCGAAGAAACGCCGGAAGAAGGGGTCCTCCAGCAGCGGGTTGGTCTGCTGGACCCGGGTCTGGGTGGCGATGTTGACCACCGCCGGTTTCACCCGCTCGAGCATGGGCGCCAGGGTGGGCAACTCCTCGCCATCGTTCATCAGTGCAGACAAGGCGCCCTGGGCCGGCACGGACATCATCAGCATCAATCCCGACAGCAGCACCAGAGCCGGCCGCCATGCATTCATGCCTGTTCTCATTCGTTTCCTCCAGCAAACCAGACAGCTATATCGGACGGGCTACCCTGACCCCCGATCTATTGACCCCGTTCGCGCGCGGTCGTTCCGCCCCGGCCCTGTTCGCCGGCAGCGTGGAAGAGCCGTACATTGCCATACTCCCGGGATTCATCCAGGTCCGGCCAGGTAACCGCCGCGCGGCTTCCCAGGTACCGATAGCCCGGCGGGTCCAGATCCCGGATCCTGGAATCCGCCAGCAGCACCTCGCCGCGCCGGCGCAATGTCTCCAGCAGGGGCATGTTCTCCCGGTCGTAGAGGATGTCCGCCGCAGTGAATAGATCGGTACCGTCGGGGCATTCTTCAAGGGTTTCCGCCACTTCAATCATCAGGGCGTTTTCCCGGGCATTGAGAATGGCCACGCTGCGCGCCCGCGCATCCAGATCACAGGCGATGACCCGGCTTGCCCCGGCATGCGCCGCCGCCAGCGCCACCACCGCCGAACCGCTGCCCAGGTCCACCACCGTCCTGCCCCGCACCCGCGCGGGTTCGTCCAGCAGCAGGCGCGCCAGCACCTGCCCGGAGGCCCAGCAGAAACTCCAGTACGGGGGATCCTCCATGATCCGGTTGATGACGGCGGGCTCCAGCGGCGCCCCGCCGAGGGTGTCCGCGAGCAGCCAGAGCCGCAGTTCCGGCACCAGCGACGGGGCCTGCAGCCGCAGCTCGGCGTCAGGCAGGAGCGCGCGCAGCGCCCCGCCCAGCGCGGACAGTTCCCCGGGTTCAGTCAACGGTGGCATACTTGATCACTCTGGAATCAGCACCAGGAGGCCTTCACAGGCCCGGGAGCATAGCAAATGGACACCCTGCGTACCCCTGTTCGGTTTCTTGCCCTGATGGCCCTGATGGCCCTGCTGCTGCCCGGCTCCCTGGTGGCCGGGGGAACGGACGATGGCGTGGCGCCGGAGGTCTTCGAGCGGTTCCTCGAGCGTTACCGGGAAGACCCCGGCGCGCTCGCCCGCTACCGTGACGAGATCCGTGACGTCTCGCCCGGGCAAATGCGCCGCATTGTCGAGGCCCTGGACACCACCCACTTCACCTACCTCTACCCCATGACCATTCCGGGCCATGAGTTCCCCGCACTGCTGGGCACGGAGCTGGAGCGGCTTTCGCTGATGGCGGTGCGCGGCGGCAAGCTCCGGCCCGTTCCCTTCCAGTTCGACGAGTACGATCAGGAAGGACTGGTGTGGATCGAAGACGTCAGCCGCAACGATCCCCTGGGCGAGCCCGGAAAGCTGTCCGACTTCGATGAGCTGGTTTTCATGTTCCGCGACGGGGGCCGGGAACCGTTCGACCCGGAGCACCACGGCGAAGTCGAAGGGGAGCGGGTCGGCGAGATCGTGCTGGAGTCGCCCCGTAACGACCCGCGCTTTCTGTACCTGGTGCGGGACAATCCGGAACGCTCCCCGGTGCGCTATGTGGATCTGGACCTGGAGACCGGCAGGGCTTCCAGCACCGTGATGGAAATGGACTTCGACCCACGCAACCTGGCGCGCATCAGTTACATCGCCAGCAAGGTGGGGCCGAACCACAACGAGAATGTCTTTGACAGCATTCATGCCGAGGTCAGCACCGGGATCCTCAATCGTCATCTCCGGGTGAGCCTGGACACGGAAAACAATATCCGCGCCGTGCCCCGGGGCGCGCGCACCGGGCCGGTGCGCAACACGGTGCAGCTCCAGGCCCGTGTCTGGTATTTCGGCCTTCCGACCATTTTCAGCCATACATTCAATGTGCAGTTCTACGAGCAGGGGGTGGTGATTCCCACCCAGTTCGCCATCGAAAGCCTTGGCGCGCTGCGTTACCTGGTAAACCTGCTGCGCGAGCCGGAAATGAAACTGAGCCTGGACTTCCGAAACCTGGAAAACGCCACGGCCACCTTCGACGCGGTCTACTCCGATGAGGACCGGGGCCTTGTGGACGGCTACATGAGCCCCTTCGAGAAAACGATGAACAAGGCGCGCATGCCCGGCGACTGGCTGCACCTGGATTCACGGCGGGGCTGGGAGATGTTCTTCATCAATCGCGTGCCGGTCACCGAGGGCGGCCTCTTTGATGCCTACCTGGAGGGCACGGACCTGAACATGGTCTACCGGGACGACCCGGACGACACCCTGCCCCACCAGCGTTTCCCCGGCGCTGACCCGAGACTGGGCTTTGCCACCCGGGGGCTGCCGCAGCCGGCCCTGGACCTGCTGCGCGCCATGCCCCGCATGCCCGGTCGCGTGGAGACCCTGGGTGACGCGATTTTCTACATGGAAGAGCGGGCTCGCACCCGCAACGCCCTGGCCGATTATGACGACGCCGCCAACGCGGTGCTCGAACAACTGGTGGAGCAGGGCCGGATCAACTCCGTGGAAGAGCTGGCCGACGCCTTTGTCCGGGACATGGGCCGTATGCGCTTTGTGGGCGTCGAACAGGACCGGCTGCGCGCGCTGATGCGCGATGCCATGCTCGAAGCCATCGAGGACCCCGCCCGGGTGCGCCACGGCAAGGTCCTCACCGCCATGCTGGAGCTGGCCGAGGAACGCGACATCGATCTCACCGAGCTGCGCTACGCCACCATGGAAAACGCGCTCTGGTTCCCGGACGCCAGTGGCGAAGGCGGCCCCCGGGACTTTTACTGGCAGGTTCACAACCCGCCCCGCTACCGTGTGTCGGGCGCGGCGGAGACTTTCGCGTCCAGAGAGGAGGGAAACGAAAGCCGGGACTGATAGACTGGAAACCTGCGCGATGGCGACAATCTGGTCATTGCCGCATGAAACCGACCGGCGCAAAGAGGTACATCATGGCAAAGCTGTATGACCAGTTGATGGAAGACCACGCCAACCTGGCGCGAGTGCTGAAGGTCCTGGAAGAGGAAATCGCCCGCTACGGTAACGAGGAACGCTGTGAGGACTGCCAGCCGGACCTGCCGCTGATCGAGGAAATCCTCGAGTACATGCACTACTACCCGGAGTCCTTCCACCACCCCCTGGAGGAGGCCGCCTTCAACTATCTGATCGAAAACGGAATCTGCACCGCGCAGGACACCGCCACCATAACCGAACAGCACCACAAGCTGTCCGAGGCGGAAGAACAGCTGCGCGAGATGGTCAACGCCATCGATATCGGCAGCCCGGTGCCACTTGAACGGCTGCGCTCACACCTGCGTGATTACCTGGACCTTCTCTCGGAGCATATCCGCAACGAGGAGCGCGATGTCTTCCCCCATATCAGGGAGCTGGACGAGGAAGCCGAACGCCACATCCGCCAGCAGGTGAAAACGCGCATGGATCCACTATCGTCGGAAAACAGCGAGAAACAGTTCAGCGAGCTGCTGCGCTATATCGACAGGACTCACTGAGGCGACAGCACCCTCACTGTTCCGGCCCGGAACCGCCAGCACCTTCTTCAAGCATGCCAAGGGTGGCCGCATCCACGCCGCCCTGCTCGTCCACCGAGGGGTAGTTCAGGCCCCGCTCGTCGCAGAGCGCGGCCAGGCGCGGATAGCCCCAGCGAAAGAGCGTGCGCCGGTAGGTCTCGTCATCAAGCCGGGGGCGGTCGTACATTCCGGCACGCCGGCGCTGCTCGCAGGCCTCGGAAAGAATGATGGCCGCGGCCACGCTCACGTTGAACGACTCGACCATGCCCATCATGGGAATCATCACGTGCTCGTCGGCCTGTTCCGCGCAGATCTCATCCACGCCGTACTTTTCCGTGCCCAGCAGTAGCGCCGTGGGCCGGGTGAAGTCGATCTCGCGATAGGGCACGGCATGCTCGGAAAAATGCGCCGCCAGCACCTGGCAGCCGCCCTCTCGCACCTGCCGAATGGCCTGCTCCGCCGTGTCATGCTGGCGGATATCCACCCACCGCTGGCTGCCCATGGCCGTGCCCGCCGGCACCCTGGAGCGGTTGTCCGGCAGCACCGCATGCGCGCGGAAGACCCCCACCGCATCACAGGTACGGATGATGGCGGCGATGTTGTGCGGCTTGTGGACTCCGGCCATCACCAGGGTGAGATCCGGCTGGCGACGGTCCAGGGTGGCGCGAATCCGGCGATAGCGTTCCGGTGTCATGGACACTCCCCCTTGAGCGAGGGTGTCGTAAAAGCCCTCGACGGCTGGATAAGGAAGCTCCCTCCCCCGTGAGGGGGAGGGTCGGGGTGGGGAGAGCGGCCGAAGGCCGCGCAAGGCCGCCTGCGGCGGCCTC
>SLJS01000358.1 GCA_007135015.1 Alcanivorax sp.
ACCCATATCTTCCGCGTCGCCAACCGCACCCGCATTGCTCCTGGCAAGAACGTCACGGAAGTGGAAGCGCGCCTGGAGCGGGTCGTACCGGAAGAATTCAGAAAGGACGCCCACCACTGGTTGATCCTGCACGGACGCTATACCTGCCTGGCACGAAAACCCCGCTGCGGAAGCTGCGTAATCGAGGATCTCTGCGAATACCCGCAATCTAAAAGACCGGACTATTGAAAAGCGGTCGGCCGTCAGTCCTCAGTGGTCCGAGATCATGCGCGGCTTCTGTTGCCCACACTGGCTCTTTTCTGACCACCGACCACTGACAACCGGCCGCCTTTTTGCGCGCCCGCGCAAAAAGAATCAGGGAGCTATGGGCGGCTCGTCGCCGGAGGCCACCTCGTCGCCTTCGAGAATGTCGGAAGCGAAATTCTCCCAGCTCTGGGCGACCTCCCTGACTTCCTCGAAGCGGGCGATATGGAAAAGGGCCTCGCCCTCATTGACCAGGGGCAGGTTGTTGCGGCCGATCAGTATGCCACCGAAAGAGGAATGGATTTCCACCTCGTCCAGGGTAAAGGGGCTGCTTACATAACCGAGAAGCTGGTCCTTGCGGATACGCTCGCCCAGTGCGACCAGCGGACGGAATACACCATCACGCTCGGCACGGATCCAGGAGGAACTGCGCGCCACCGCCGGCTCCGCCGCCTTGGGCGGGCGGCGGCGGGCGCGGAGCATCCCGAGATGGCGCATCACATTGACCACACCATGCACCCCGGCGCGAATGGGGCCTTCCTCGAAACGCAACGCCTCACCCGCCTCATAGGTGATTACGGGAATCTGCTCATCCTGGGCAGCCGCGCGCAACGTGCCGTCACGCAGTGGTGCGTTGAGCACCACCGGCACGCCAAAGGCCTTGGCCATGCCCTCGTTCACCTCGGTCTCCAGATTGGTGCGGATCTGGGGAAGGTTGGAGCGATAGATGGCCGCCGTGTGCAGGTCGATGACATGGGTGGCATGCTCCATCACGCCGGTGCGGAACTGCCAGGCCACGCGCGCGCCCAGGCTGCCCTTCTCGGAGCCGGGAAAGCACCGATTGAGGTCCCGGCGGTCGGGCAGATAACGGGACTTGTGAATAAAGCCGAATACGTTGACCACGGGGACCGCGATCAGTGTGCCGCGAAGATTCTTCAGGCCCTTCATGCGCAACAGCCGGCGAATGATCTCCACCCCATTGAGCTCGTCGCCGTGTATGGCCGCACAGACCAGCAGCACGGGGCCGGGCCTGCGCCCGTGAAGCACATGCACGGGAATATCCAGCGGCGTCTGGGTATAGAGCTGCGCGGAGGGAATCTGGATGAGGGCGCGCTCGCCCGGCGCCACGCTGGTGCCGTCAAGCCTGAACGGCGGGCGCCGGGTCGCAGCCTTGCTCATCCCCGGGTCCCCTTGGTGCCGGTGCGGTGGGGCCGCGCCTCGCGTTCGATAAAGCGCATCACCATGCTGGCCACATCCTTGCCCGTGGCCGTCTCAATGCCCTCCAGTCCGGGAGAGGAGTTCACTTCCAGCACCAGCGGACCATGATTGCCCCGCAGTATATCGACACCGGCAACATTGAGCCCCATGATGCGCGCGGCACGCACCGCCGTGGCACGCTCGGCGGGCGTGATTCGCACAAGGCTTGCCGAGCCGCCACGATGCAGGTTGGAGCGGAACTCCCCCTCCTTTGCCTGACGTTTCATGGCCGCGATCACCTTGCCATTGACCACGAAACAGCGGACATCCGCCCCGCCGGCTTCCTTGATGTATTCCTGAACCATGATGCTCACGTCCAGGCCCATGAACGCCTCGATCACCGATTCGGCCGCCTTGCGGGTCTCCGCCAGCACCACGCCGATACCCTGGGTGCCCTCCAGCAGCTTGATCACCAGCGGCGCCCCCCCGACCATGTTGATCAGGTCGGGAATATCATCCGGCGAGTGGGCAAAGCCGGTCACCGGCAGGCCCAGGCCCCGCCGCGCGAGAAGCTGGAGCGAGCGCAACTTGTCCCGGGAACGCGAGATGGCCACGGACTCGTTGACCGGAAAGACCCCCATCATCTCGAACTGGCGCAGTACCGCCGTGCCGTAAAAGGTGATCGAGGCGCCGATACGCGGGATCACCGCGTCATAACCTTCCAGGGTGCGGCCGCGATAGTGGATCTCGGGCTTGTTGGAAGCCATGCTCATGTAGCAGCGCAGCGTATCGATCACATCCATCTGATGACCGGCGGCTTCCCCCGCTTCCACCAGCCTGCGTGTTGAATAGAGCTTCCTGTTTCGCGATAGAATCGCAATCTTCATGAGGTTCTCGTCCTTCGTTTCGAACCGCCCGGGCGTCCGAGCAGATAGGAGGCACCGGGATCCACCGCCATGCCTTCCATGGCCGTGCGGCCCAGCAGCATGCGAAATTTCATCGACTCACGGGAGGTGATGGTCAGCTCCACCGGCCAGCGCCGGTCTCCCATTTCCAGCATGGTACGAATGGCCACGCGTTCTTCCCTGTGCCCCCCGGAATCGGAAACCACTCGCCGGTCCAGCAGGGGCCAGACACATTCACGCACCACTTTGGTATTACGCTGTAGCGGGTGAATGAAGAACCGCACCCATTCGCTGTCACCACGGAAAAAGGTCTCCAACCTGAAGGCATGGAGGGCGGATGTGCGCGCACCCGTGTCCACCTTCACCTTGATCCGTTCGATGCCCAGCTCCGGCAGTGACGCCCATTCGCGCCAGCCGACCCTTATGGTTCCCAAGGATGCCGACCCTCCTGTTGCCACCCTCTGCAAGGATTGCAGAGAAAGTGCCGCCTGCATAGCGGGCTTTCCAAAGCCCCTCTCCCTTGATGGGAGAGGGGTTGGGGAGAGGGTGAGGCTACGGTAGCAAAAGCTTTCGCGTAATTCCGTCCCCCTCTCCCTGCCCCTCTCCCGCAAGGGGAGAGGGGACCCTCCAGTTAAGGCCGTGACGGAATCCGG
>SLJS01000060.1 GCA_007135015.1 Alcanivorax sp.
AAGAACTCCATCTCGTCCTCGTGGTTGGCGCTGGCCATGCTGTAGGCGCGCAGCAGGGGCCTGTCCTCCACTTCCAGCCCGATCATGGTGAAATGGCCGTTCTTGAAGCGGAACGAGGGGTCGCGGGTGGTCGTGAAGCTGAATAGGTTATCGCTCCAGTGCCGCACTTCCAGTACACGTTCTCGGTTGAGATTGGCCATCGTTGCGTTCCTCCAGGGCCTACTGCGAATTGCGCACAGACTAACCCGGGGCTATGCTGCCCAATAAATGGTTTATTCATCTTTGGCTAATCGGTTTTACAGATATGCGCTACAGCCTGCGACAACTCGAGATCTTCCTGGCGGCGGCCCATTACCAGAACATCACCCGGGCCGCGGATTCGCTCAGCATGTCCCAGTCCGCCGCCAGCAGCGCCCTGCGGGAGCTGGAAAACCAGTTCGACATTCGCCTCTTCGACCGGGTGGGAAAACGCCTGCAGATCAATGAGCTGGGCCGGCTCATCCGCCCCCGGGCCGAGGCCCTGCTGGCCCGGGCCCGGGAGCTGGAACAGGACCTGGAGGGCCATGCCGATGCCGGCCCCCTCAAGGTGGGCGCCACCCTGACCATCGGCAATTATCTGGCCGTGGGCATCATGGCCCGGTTCATGGCCCTGGCCCCGGAAGCCCGGGTCAGCCTGGAGGTGGCCAATACCGTGGATATCACCGCCCGGGTGCTGAACTTCGAACTGGACGTGGGCCTGGTGGAAGGGGAACTGAACCATCCGGACCTGGAAGTCACCCGCTGGCGCACGGACCAGTTGGTGGCCTTCTGTGCGCCGGACCATCCCCTTGCCGGGAAAAAGGCCCTGACCGAACGCGACATGATGGATGCAAGCTGGATCCTGCGCGAGTCCGGCTCCGGCACCCGCCAGACCTTTGACCGGGCCATGCACGGGCTGCTGCCCCAGCTCAACGTGGCCCTGGAGTTGCAGCATACCGAGGCCATCAAGCGCGCGGTGGAAACAGGACTGGGAATCGGCTGCCTGTCCCGGGTGGTGCTGGCGGAGGCCTTTCGCCGCGGCACCCTCGTTCCGCTGCATATTCCCGAGCGTGATTTCACAAGACACTTCTATTTTGTTCTGCACAGACAGAAGTATCTCAGCGCGGGCATCCAGCGCTGGCTGGAGCTCTGCCGGGAGAGCTCCGCCCCGGCCGGGAGCGCATAGCCGGCACCGGACCACAGCTCCGCAGGCTCATGTCGGCTGCAATCTTGCCGTAGCACCCTGGCGAATCCGGGGCTGTTCGCGCTGCGAGCAGCGCTCCTGCCGATGCCAGGAGATTCTTTGGCGAGACCATCCTTGACCGGTCGGTCAGTGAACTCCTTCCAACGCCCTAGACAAACTTCATGACTCCCCCGTATTGGCAGGCTGAATTCTTCCGGAACATACTTGTTCATTGAGGAAGCAAAAAAATAACAGACCACAACAGGGATGAAGCCATGACGGGAATATGGCGACAGCGGGCCGACATCGCGCCGACGCTGATCATATCGGGAGTTCTGGGGGTCCAGTTCTGGGCATTCTTCTTCATCGAGAGCCTGACCGCGCTCTTCGCCGTAATGGTGGCGCTGCTGCTGTTCTCGGCCTGTCCCGGTTCCATCAGCCACAACCACCACCACTACCCCACCTTCCGGTATCAGTGGATGAACCGGGTCTACGAGGTGATCCTGTTCCTGCAGACGGGTGTTCCCCCCTTCGCCTGGACCCTCCACCACAACATCGGCCACCACAGGCTGTACCTGGAGCCCGAGAAGGACCCTTCGGGCTGGACAAACCCCGATGGTTCGGTGATGAACCGCATCAAGTACGACCTCTACAACGCCGCCATGGTCTATCCGGAGGTGGTGCGCATCGGCCGCACGCGCCCCAAGCTGTACCGCAAGTTCAAGACCTGGACAGCCGTGAGCCTGGCCGTGCTTTCGATGCTCATCTGGATCAACCCGGTCAACGCGCTGATCCTGTTCGTGCTGCCCATGCCCATCATGCTGGTGGGACTGCTGGACAACACCTATCAGCAACATCAGGATCTGGACACCAGCAGTGACTTCACCGCCTCGCGGAACACGGTCAACCGCCTGTACAACCTGATTTCCTGGAACCTGGGCTATCACACGGCCCACCACCTCAACCCCACGCTGCACTGGAGCCAGCTGCCGAAATTTCACGAGGAAATCCGCCACCGGATTCCCCGGCATCTGGTCTGCGATTCAGTGCTGCTCAGCGCCTGTGACCGCCAGCATCCCCTGAAACCCCTGGGCTCGGAGCCGGCACACGCCGGCACGCCCGGACGGCGGGTAGCCGCGCAACGACTGCCGGATCTCTGACCGGGCGTCCATGATCACCGGCCCCCGGTGGTTACCAGCCGCCCCCGCCCGGACAAGAAAAAAACGCCCCGGATTACGGCCTTTTGACCTCCGTCAAATGCGGATACCTTTGCCGCGCACCGAGTCAAGGAGTTTCTGGTAGCCTTGCCGCAATTGTGAGATGGGCCATCAGCCATGGCCTCACGAAACCGGGGTTGCCGCTTGGATATCCAGATTCTTCTGATCACGGTCTGTATCTTTCTGGGGGCTGTACTCTATTCATCCGTGGGCCATGGCGGCGCTTCCGCCTACCTGGCCATCATGGCCCTGTTTGGCCTGGCGCCAGAACAGATGAAGCCGGCGGCGCTGACGCTCAACATACTGGTGGCGGGGCTGGGAAGCTGGCGTTATCTGCGTGCCGGACTGTTCAATTTCCGCCTGTTCTGGCCCCTGGTACTGGCTTCCGCGCCCATGGCCTTTGTGGGCGGCAGCATCACCCTTGACGCCCGCTACTATCAGCCCCTGGTGGGCATGGTGCTGTTGTATGCGGCCTGGCATTTCTTCGCCGCAGGCCGGGAGAAGGCACTGACCCACCGGCCCCCTCCCCTGTTCGTGTTGCTTCTCTGTGGCGCGCTGATCGGGCTGCTTTCCGG
>SLJS01000364.1 GCA_007135015.1 Alcanivorax sp.
CCATACCTCCCCCCTCGCGGGGGGAGGCTTCCAGTCGCGAGCGCCGCGACAGTGAGCAAGGGCTTTTGCGACAGCCTCCTGGTGGGAGAGGGACAGGGAGAGGGGGAGGAATTACCGGAAAGTGTCGAACATTGCTCCTTGCTGCTCGACACTTCCTCCCAAAGGGAGGATTCACAGTCGCTCCAGGCGCACCGGCAGGCCGTCCTTCGGTGTGGGCAGGGAGGTGAAATCCACCGGCATCCGGTAGCCTGCGTCAACACTCCACTGGAACCTCTGCAACACCTGATGGAGGATCGCCTTGATCTGCATCTCCGCAAAATGAAGCCCGATGCACATGTGTGCGCCGCCGCCAAAGGGGATGAACTGGTACGGGTCCTGCTTGTGTTCGGCCCGCTCCTCGGAGAATCGCTCCGGATCGAATTTCTCCGGATTCCGCCAGAAATCGGGCAGGTGGTGAGTGATCTGTGGACTGATCATGACAAAGGTTCCAGCGGGGATATGATGACCCCGGAACTCGAAATCCTTGACCGTCTTGCGCGGCAGGCCGTGCACCGGCGCAAGCATGCGCAGCGATTCGCGCATGGCCTGCCCGGTGAGTTTCATTTCCGCCAGATCATCGTGGGAGGGGTGCTTTTTCCCAAGTGAGCGGGCCTCCTCGCGCAACCGCTGCTGCCACTGTGGATGTTTCGCCAGCTGATAGAACATGGACGATAGCGTAATGGTCGAGGTGTCGTGGGCGGCCATCATCAGAAAGATCATGTGGTTGACCACGTCATCATCGGAAAAGCGCCGCCCGTGCTCGTCCTCGGCCTGACAGAGCCGGCTAAAAAGATCATCACCCGGATTGGCGCGCTTGTCGCCGATCCGCGAGAGAAAGAACTCCTCCAGCACCCTGCGCCCGCGCAGCCCGCGCCGCCAGCGGCCGCCCGGCACCGGAAAGCGAACCACGGCGGTACCGGCGCGCACACAGTCGACAAAGGCGCGGTTGACACGGTTCGCCTCGGGGCCCAGCTCCTCGCCCATGAATACGTCGGTGGCGATATCCAGGGTCAACTGTTTCAGATGCGGCAGCACATGAAAACGCGGACCCGGTTTCCAGTGCCGGATGCCCTGCTCGATGGCGGGATTCATGCGTTCGAGATACTGCACCAGCACGGGTTTCTTGAAGGCAGCCTGCATGATGCCGCGGTGGTGGCGGTGCTCGTCGAAGTCGAGCAGCATGATGCCGCGGCGAAAGAACTTGCCGATGAAGAAATCCCAGCCCTGGTTGTTGGAAAAGACATCCCCCTGGTTGCGCAGTACCAGCCGGTTTGCCTCCGGGCCGATCATGACCACGGCGGTCAGCCCCAGAGCGGAAAGCCAGAAGATCGGGCCATGCTTTCGGTAGAAACGCAGGCCGGTTTCCTCGGGGCTGTAGAGGAACTCCAGGGTGTGGCCCACAAGCGGCAGGCCGGGCTCGCCGGGCAGGGTTTCACGAAGATGACGGGCCGGGCCGGAGCGTAGTAACGGGAACTGCATGGTGCCACCTCTCGGGTATGGGTCAGGTGCTGGCCGGATGATCCCCCGAGGGGCGAATCACATCGTGCTCGCCGTCACCGAACATGGCGGCCAGCGTATCCAGTTGTATCTTTCTTCCACGGCGCTGCTGCCAGCGGTTCAGCGGCGGCACCACCCTTTGCAGACTATAGCTGATGAAACGCCAGGGCAGCGAAAGGATCGGATACCAGGGCGTAATCTTCGTCGGCAGGCCCAGCTGCTCCATCTTGCTCCGTCCCAGGAAGTAGCGGCTCACACTCAGGTGCTGGCGCCAGGCCAGCCGCCGGCGCAGCTTGCGCCAGCGCGGATACTGGCGCTCCAGCGGCTCCCGGGCCAGTGCCCGGGCCAGTTCACGGCTGGTCCAGTCCGGCCGGCTCTGGGTCATGAAAGTATGATGAAGCAACACGATCCCCTCGCGCTCGGTGTCGACCAGCCACTTTTCGTCCACGCCCATCAACCAGCAGCCATAGCGCCACAGGTGCATCACCGCCTGTGATTCGCGGCGGGTAACCGGCACGCCCATCTTGCGCAGGCCTCCCAGCATGACCACGCTGAAGCCGAGATAGGTGGCGGCCATGTCGATCTGGCTCAACGGCAGGCCCCAATGCTCCATGTCCCACTCCGGGTCCAGGGAAAGGTTGCGGCGCACCAGTGCATGCACCATGCGTACATGGAGAGTGGTTTCGAAACCGGGTGCATGGCGCTCCAGCCCGCCCGGCTCGGTGCAGTCCACCCACCACTTGCCGGTCTCGGCAATGCGCCGCGAGGCGCCCTTGTTCAGCGCCCCCGTCTTCACCAGGGCCTGGTTGAAACCGGAGAGCATGTATCCGCCCATCAGCGCCAGGTCCCGCAGCACATAGGGCGCGGTGAGGCCGGTCCCGTGGATGAAGCGGGCGCCTTCGTCCAGCAGTTCCGGCTGCAACCATTCCGGGCGCCGCTCGACCTCCCGGAACAGGGCGTGCAGCGGCTCCGGAGGTGCCTCCAGGCTGTCGATGCCCGAGGCCAGTGCCTGCTCGAACAGGGCGCGACCCTCACGGGGGCCATGGCGGTACATCCAGTCCACCCAGTCATCCATCAGCGGGTCGCCGTCCCACAGCGCCTCGCCGGCCTCACGGTACTCCCGTTCGCTGGGGGCCAGCTCCCGACCCAGCACCCGGCGCAGCCAGCCGGGCGTGGGGGTACGGGTCTTCTCGAAAGGGCGCACCCGTTTCGGCAGGGGGCGGTGAGTCGATGCGGGTGCATTCATGGAGCCAGCTTCCGGTTGCCATTTGATTGGATTGACAATAATGTGAGTATCTATTCAGGTTCAACTCGTATTTGAGGGACAAGGGACAAGGGACAAGGGACAAGGGGCAAGTGCGGCTGGGGAAGGAGCAATGAACCACCGCCCGCCAGCGCCATCCCCCTTGCTCCTTGTACCTTGTCTCTTGCCCCTCA
>SLJS01000217.1 GCA_007135015.1 Alcanivorax sp.
GAAATCCGGGGTTTTCGCGCTGCAAGCAGCGCTCCTACAGGAGGCATAACCCCCTTTTGCGACACCCTCCCTCGCCGGGGGAGGTTTCCAGTCGCGAGCGCCGCGACAGTGAGCAGGGGCTTTTACGACAACCTCATCAAGGAAGAGAGGTTTTTCGGACACCCGAGTGTACGTAATGAAAACCAGGCGGGTTCCAGGAGGTGTCATTCACACCACGGTGCCGATAATGGCCGGACGTCTCCGGAGGCTTTACTGTGGAGCGGCTGTCGGTATCCTGAAGCCTGTAACCGGCCTGCGGGCCAATTTTCACAGAGAGCATTTCGCATTCCGGGGATTCTGGATACGAGCAATGTCGGCGCCCATTTCACTGAATGAACTCGCCAGCGAATTCGAGATTCTTCCCGATGAGTGGAGAATCCGCATCAATAAACAAACTGGCGAGATTATCACCTATGGTGATGAAGAGCTGATGCATATCGAGGAAGGCAGCGACTCGCCTGACTGGATGAAGGAGCATCTGTCTCGCGTACGGGAGGCACTGAATTCCAGTGATTACCTCGAGCTTCCGGGAAAATTCCAGTTCGACGAGTATGACGAGATGGAACGATTCGCCCTGTCACTTTCCGATCCGCAACTCAGCGACCTGCTGCTCGAAAACATGCGTGGCCGGGGTGCGTTCCGTCGATTCAAGGACACTCTCATGGACCACGACATCGAAGATCAGTGGTTTGCCTGGCGAAAGGAGGCGATCAAGGCCTTTCTCGCGGACTTTCTTGAAGAGGAGGGTGTTCCCTGGCGCGACTGACCAGGGTAATCAGTGGTCAGTTGTCGGAGCGCGGCGCCGTGACATCCTGCCCCCCGGCCGTTCCCTGCCTGGCTGTCTTAGATGCCGCATGCGCTGCGCTTTAGAGGCCTTGCATCCGACCTTCGCCGCAACAATTTTCTAGACATGATGTTTTGACCTTCCCGCCGAACGAAAAACGGCGGCGCATGGAGCGCCGCCGTCTGATTGCTCGCCGGAGGCCCGGCGTGGTTCAGATGATCACAGATCGAAGCGATCCAGGGTCATCACCTTGCTCCAGGCATCGACGAAATCCTGAATGAACTGCTCTTCAGCGGTCTCGCCGGCGTACGCCTCGGCCACGGCCCGCAGCTCGGTGTTGGCGCCGAAGATCAGGTCCACCGGGGTGGCGGTCCACTTCGCTTCGCCGCTCTGGCGGTTATGGCCCTTGTAGAGACCGTTGTCGTCGGCCTTTTCCCACTTCGTGGACATGTCGAGCAGATTGGTGAAGAAGTCGTTGCTGAGCGCGCCGGGCTGATCGGTGAGCACACCATGGTCACTGCCGTCGGCATTGGCACCCAGTGCGCGCATGCCGCCAATCAGTACCGTCATCTCCGGCACGGTCAGCGTCAGCAGGTCGGCGCGGTCCACCAGTGCCTGCACCGGCGGGTGCCGGCTTTCTTCGCTGTAGTAGTTGCGAAAGCCATCGGCCTGTGGCTCAAGCACGGCGAACGATTCCACATCGGTCTGCTCCGGGGTGGCATCGGCACGGCCGGGCTGGAAGGGCACTTCGATATCGTGCCCGGCCTTGCGGGCCGCTTCCTCGATCGCGGCGGCACCGCCGAGCACGATCATGTCGGCCATGGAAATCCGGGTGTTGAACCACCTGGAGTCATTGAACTCCTGACGGATCTCTTCCAGCACGCCGAGCACCCGGTCAAGCTCCTCCGGATTGTTCACCGGCCAGCTCTTCTGCGGCTCCAGGCGAAGGCGCGCGCCGTTGGCTCCACCGCGCAGGTCGCTGCCGCGGAAGGTGGCGGCGGATGCCCAGGCGGTGCGGACCAGCTCGGGCACGGTCAGCTCCGAGTCCAGGATGCTGGATTTCAGGTTGCTGACGTTGCGGCCGCTTACCAGGCCGTGGTCGACCTCCGGAACCGGATCCTGCCAGATCATTTCCTCTTCCGGGTAATGGTCACCCAGGTACCGGCTGCGCGGGCCCATGTCCCGGTGCGTGAGCTTGTACCAGGCGCGGGCGAAGGCCTGCTGGAACTCTTCCGGATTCTCGTGGAAGCGTTCCGAGATCTCGCGGAAGCCCGGGTCCTTCTTCAGCGCCAGGTCCGTGGTGAACATGATCGGCGCATGGCGCTTGCCTTCCACATGGGCGTCCGGAACCATCTGCGCTTCATCGGCGTTCTTCGGCTCCCACTGGATGCCGCCGGCGGGGCTGCGCGTCTGCACCCATTCAAAACCGAAGAGATTGTCGAAGAACTGCATGGTCCAGGCCGTGGGGTTGGACGACCAGGCACCTTCGAGACCGCTGGTAATGGTGTCCTCGGCCTTGCCCTTGCCGCACTCGTTGTCCCAGCCGAGACCCTGTTGCTCGATGGGCGCGGCGGTGGGTTCGGGGCCCAGGCACTCATCGGGGCTGTGTGCGCCGTGCGCCTTGCCGAAGGTATGGCCGCCGGCGATCAGGGCAACGGTTTCCTCGTCGTTCATCGCCATGCGCCCGAAGGTGTCACGGATATCCTTGGCAGCGGCCAGCGGGTCCGGTTCGCCCTCGGGGCCTTCGGGGTTCACATAGATCAGCCCCATCTGCACCGCCGCGAGCGGCTTCTCCAGCTCCCGGTCGCCCTCGTAGCGCTCTTCACCGTCCAGCCAGGTGGTCTCGGGGCCCCAGTAGACCATATCCGGTTCCCAGTCATCCGGGCGTCCGCCAGCGAATCCCATGGTCTCGAAACCCATGGACTCCAGCGCCACGTTGCCGGTGAGAATCATCAGATCCGACCAGGACAGTTTCTTGCCGTACTTCTGCTTGATCGGCCAGAGCAGGCGCTGGGCCCGGTCCAGGTTGACGTTGTCCGGCCAGCTGTTGAGCGGCTCGAGCCGCTGCTGCCCGCCGAGGGCGCCACCGCGACCGTCATGGATCCGGTAGGTGCCGGCGCTGTGCCAGGCCATGCGGATAAAGAA
>SLJS01000188.1 GCA_007135015.1 Alcanivorax sp.
GGCGAGATTGATTCACTCAAGGAAATGATCGTGGAGGGCGAGTCGAGCGCGGCCTTTCCCGAAGTAGACGAGGGGGAGCCGGCCCCGGAAGCTGCACCGCAGCCGGCACCGCCGGAGGAAATCTTCCGTGAGTATGATATCCGCGGCATTGTGGGCGAGTCGTTGACCGCGGAAGGCGTGGAACTGATCGGCCAGGCCATTGGCAGCGAAGCGCTGGATGCCGGCGAACAGAGTGTCGTGATCGGGCGTGACGGGCGCGAGTCCAGCCCGGAGCTGGCCGAAGCGCTGGCGCGCGGTATCACAGCCACAGGATGCAACATTATTGATATCGGCGCGGTACCCACGCCGCTGGTCTACTACGCCACCCATGTGCTCAATACCCGCTCCGGGGTGTGCGTGACCGGCAGTCACAACGCCAGGGAGTACAATGGGCTGAAGGTGGTGATCAATGGCGAGACCCTGGCAGGCGACCGCATTCGCGCACTGCGCACTCGCATCGAGCGCGGGGATATTGCCAGTGGCGAGGGGCAGAGTTCGCGTACGGACCTGGGCGACCATTACCGCAACGCCGTGGTCAACGATATTGTTCTGGCCCGACCGATGAAGGTGGTGATTGACTGCGGCAACGGCATTGCCGGAGCCGTCGCGCCGCAGCTCTTCGAGCAGCTTGAATGCGAAGTGATCCCACTGTACACGGATGTCGACGGCAGCTTTCCCAATCATCATCCGGACCCGGGGCAGCCGGAGAATCTCAAGGCGCTCATTGATACGGTCCGGGAGCAGGGCGCGGATCTGGGCCTTGCCTTTGATGGCGACGGAGACCGCCTTGTCGTGGTGGCACCTTCCGGCGAGATCATCTGGCCGGACCGCCTGATGATGTGCTACGCGCGGGACCTGCTCAGTCGCAGTCCGGGCTCGGACATCCTGTTTGATGTGAAGTGCAGCCGTGAGCTGGCCAAGCTGATCACCCGCATGGGCGGACGTCCGCTGATGTGGAAGTCCGGCCACTCACTCATGAAGGCGAAGCTCAAGGAAACCGGAGCACCGCTGGCCGGCGAAATGAGTGGCCACATCTACTTTGCCGACCGGTGGTTCGGGTTCGATGACGGGCTTTACAGTGCCGCGCGTCTGCTGGAGATCCTTTCGCTGGAATCGTCCGGCGTCGACGAGGTCTTCGCACGACTCAGCACCGGCGTCTCGACGCCGGAGATGTCCATCCCCGTTGATGAAGAGAGCAAGTTCGAACTGGTACGCAAGCTTGCCGAAAAGGCCGACGAGTTCGAGGGTGGCAAGGCCACGACGCTGGACGGTCTGCGAATGGATTTCCAGGACGGCTGGGGCCTGGTGCGGGCCTCCAATACGGCGCCCGCGCTGATGGCCCGTTTCGAGGGGCAGGACAAGGGCGCGCTCGCGCGCATTCAGGAACAGTTCCGCACGCAGCTGCAGGCGATTGATTCGCGTCTGAAGCTACCGTTCTGAGGGGCAGGACAATGGAAGAGAATCGCGCACGGGAAACCGCCGGCATACTGACCGAAGCGCTGCCCTATATCCAGCGCTTTGCCGGCACGACCGTGGTCATCAAGTACGGAGGCAACGCCATGGACTCCGAGGCATTGCAGAACTCCTTTGCGCGGGACGTGGTGCTGATGAAGGCCGTGGGAATCAATCCCGTGGTGGTTCATGGTGGCGGCCCCCAGATCGGCGAGCTGCTTGAACGTCTGGGCAAGGAGTCCACTTTCGTGCAGGGCATGCGGGTCACCGACAGTGAAACCATGGATGTAGTCCAGATGGTGCTCGGCGGGCTGGTCAACAAGCAGATCGTCAACCTGATCCATCGCAATGGCGGTCGGGCGGTCGGGCTGACTGGCAAGGACGGGGAGCTGATCCGTGCCCGTCAGATGACGCTTGCTTCGCCGGAGGCGGAGGGCGGGGAGCGGGACCCGGCATTGCAGGAACCCGAGATCCTGGATATCGGACACGTGGGCGAGGTGGTCGATATCGACGTCCGTGTGCTGGAAATGGTTATCGATAGCGACTTTATTCCCGTCATCGCGCCCATCGGCGTGGATGAAGCAGGTATTTCCTACAATATCAATGCCGATCTGGTGGCCGGGCGGATCGCGGAAGTGCTGAAAGCCGAGAAGCTGATACTGCTTACCAACGTCGCCGGCCTCAAGGACGGTAACGACCAGGTGCTCACCGGCCTGACCGCCGAGCGGGTCGAGCAGCTGATTGACGACGGAACCATACACGGAGGCATGCTTCCGAAGATCCGGTGTGCGCTGGAAGCCGTACAGAAGGGTGTCCACTTCGCGCACATCATAGATGGCCGGGTGGCGCACGCGGTGCTTCTGGAGATCCTCACCGACCAGGGGGTAGGCACCCTCATAACCCGTAGCCAGGGGTCAATGTCATGACCGAGAACAAGCCATCGCGCAAGGAGCAGATTCTTCAGGCTCTGGCCGAAATGCTCGAGGCGGAGCCGGGGGGCAGGATTACCACCGCCGGCCTGGCCCGTCAGGTGGGTGTTTCCGAAGCGGCCCTGTACCGCCACTTCCCCAGCAAGGCGAAGATGTTCGAGGGACTGATCCTGTTTATCGAGGAGGCGGTGTTCTCGCGCGTCAACCGGATCAGTCGCGAGGGGATCCCGGCAATGGAGCAACTCGAGCAGGTGCTGGCGCTGCTGCTCGGGTTCACCGAACAGAATCCGGGCATCACCAGGCTGCTTACCGGTGATGCACTGACCGGGGAAAATGAGCGTTTGCGTCAGCGTATCGGCCAGTTTTACGAGCGCCTGGAGAGCCAGATCAAGCAGATTCTCCGGGAGGCGGAGCTGAAGGAGGGGCTTCGGACCCGCGCGACAGTGACCACGACCGCGAATCTGCTTCTTGCGATGGCGGAAGGGCGGATCGCCCAGTTCGTGCGTTCGGGCTTTCGAAAGCGCCCCACCGAGGGCTGGTATGACC
>SLJS01000268.1 GCA_007135015.1 Alcanivorax sp.
GGGGGAGGTATGGAGGGGGAGGCCGCCGAAGGCGGCCTTGCGCGGCTTCGCCGCGCCTCCCCACCCCGACCCTCCCCCTCGCGGGGGAGGGAGCCATTTGCCAGCCCACTCTGCCAGCGAAAGCCTTTTACGACACCCTCACCAGGGGAGAGGGCACCTTTCAGCAAGGCCGGGCTGATGCGGTGCTATCGCATCCAGACGTACAATCCTTGCCACTCGCCACTCGCCACTCGCCACTCGCCACTCGCAGCCCGCAGCCCGCAGCCCGCAGCCGTTGCGCGCCAGCGCAACTCTACACCCCCCAGCTCTGCAATCGTTCGCGGGCGTATTCCGCCTGCTGGCCTTCCACGCCGCTTTGCAGGAAGCGCCGGTAGGCGCGGGCTGCCTGCTCCCGGTCGCCCATGCGTTCATGGCTGAGGCCGATGAAGAAGTCCGTGTTGGGGTTGCCGGGCAGGGTCTCCCGATAGTGCCGGAAGCGCGTCAGGGCGGTCTGCGGCTTGTCCTCGTGCAGTGAGGCCACACCGGCGAGGTGATGGGCCTGGGCCTCCTCCGGGTAGACTTCCATGGCCCGCTCGAGCCATTTGCGCGCCTCGCCGTGACGTTCCTGCATCATCAGCGTCTTGCCAAGCAGGACCAGACCGGTGTAATCCTCGGGGGCCTGGTCCACCGATTCCTTCAGGCGTGTTTCCGCCTCGTCGTACTGCTGTCTGCGCAGGGCCTCCTCGGCCTGTTGCTGCAGGCGGATCGCCGGTGCCAGGTCCCGCAGCCGCGCGGTGTGGTCCATGTAGCGCTCACGTCCTTCCGGCAGGTCCCTGCGGTCTGCGTACTGGCGCGCCAGCCGCTGGCGGGCGGTTTCGTAGCGTTCATCGCTCATGGGGTGCGAGGCGAAAACCTGCTCCAGCATGGAGCGTTTGCCCGGGCTCTGCTCGCGCAGCACCTCCATCAGCCCCACCATTCCCCTGGGGTTGTGCCCGGCTTCCACCATGTATTCCATGCCAACTTCGTCAGCCTCGCGTTCATCGCCGCGGCTGTAGGTGGCCAGCAGGACGCCGGTGGCGATGCCGCCCAGCCCCATGGCCAGGGCGGCCCGGTCGTCGCCGGCGCGCTCGGCCAGCACCGCGCCCGCGCCGGCGACGATCAGCCCGGTCAGCGTATGCTGGGTCATGCGCCGGGCGGTATGGCGGGCGGTCACATGTGTAACCTCATGACCCAGCAGCCCGGCCATCTGGCTTTCGTTTTCCATTTCCAGCAGCATGCCCCGGGTCAGCGCGATACTGCCGCCCGGAAAGGCGTAGGCGTTGATGTGGTTGGCATTCACGGCGCGGAAGCTGTAGGGCATATCCGGCCGGTGTGAAACCCGGGCGATGTCGTCGCCCACGCCCCCGACATAGTCATTGAGCCGTTGATCCTGCGAGGGCCCGTAATCCGCGGAGAACTGATGGGGAGAATGCTCCCGGTCGATCTCCAGCTCCTGGGAAGGCGTCATGAGCATGAACTGGCGCTCGCCGGTGACCGGATTGACGGCGCAGCCAGTCACCACGCCGCCGCCGGCGGCGGCCATCAGCCAGAGCATGTGCCGCCGGGTCAGCGTGCCCCGGGCCAGTGCCTGCGAGAGCCCCTCACTGGAGGCGGACAGTTCCTTCTGATGCTCTTTCATGCCGGGTTCCTGTATTGCCGTTTGTTCCCTTTGACCACCGCATCTTAGTGCTGTTGTGTGTTCGGAGGCTACCGGATATTGCACCAAATCACGCCAGAACTCGTCGCAGAGCGCGCCATAAGCGCGCTCAACAAGGTTCAGGGAAGGTGAGGGATTTCTACGGCTACGCTTGCGTATGCACTTCGCCTAGTCCGCCCGCCGTGGAGTCCCCCTTGGCGCACCTGGCGATCTTTGCGCGAGAAATAAAAACCCTGATGCATCGCGCCAAGGGCGCCAAGTGCGCAAAGAGGCAGGAGCCGCCAGGGCCCGGGGCAGTAGCCTGCCCTGGTGTGCTTTGCGATCTTTGCGCGAGGCTCATGCTGTTGGGGTCTACGCTTGCTCATGCACTTCGCCTGGTCTGGCCGCCGTCAGACGCACATGCCCGGTCGGCCGTAGTCCCTGCTACGGCTTCAGTCGCGAGCACGCCTGACGAAGACCATCCGCACAGGGCATTTGGTGCAATAGCCTGTCGAGCATGCGAGAGAGCAGAGCGGTTTCTGTGCCAGAATGAGCAGTACGAACATCGCTCGCTTTCCGTGAAAGCCGGGAGAACCTTATGTGGTCGCACAGTCCGTGGAAACTTCGCATTCCCTCGGCCGAGGAGGCCTTGCCGGGGCGGGATACTCCCATGCCGGTAACCGGGCCCCATCTGGTCAACGGGCGGTCACTGATGCCGCCCTGGCCCGAGGGGCACGAGGAGGTGGTTTTCGGCATGGGCTGTTTCTGGGGCGCGGAGAAACTGTTCTGGGAGCAGCCCGGTGTGCATGTGACCGCCGTGGGTTATGCGGGGGGGCATACGCCGAACCCCACCTATGAAGAGGTCTGCAGCGGGCGCACCGGCCACACGGAAGTGGTGCGGGTGGTATTCGACCCGTCAAAAGTAGCCTTCGATCAGCTTCTGAAGCTTTTCTGGGAGGGCCATGATCCGACCCAGGGCATGCGCCAGGGCAATGATGTGGGCACCCAGTACCGTTCGGCGATCTTTTGTCAGGGTGAAGAACGCCTCCGCCAGGCCGAGGCCAGCCGCGCCGCCTATCGGCGGGCCCTGGAAAAGGCGGGCCGGGGAGCGATCACCACCGAGATCCGTCCCGCGCCGACGTTCTACTACGCGGAAAGCTTCCACCAGCAGTATCTTGCCCGCAATCCGGGAGGCTATTGTGGGCTGGGTGGAACCGGGGTCGGGTTTTCGGAGGCATAGGGACAAGGGACAAGGGACAAGGGACAAGGGAGAAGGGAGAAGATTGTGCAGCTTCGTA
>SLJS01000289.1 GCA_007135015.1 Alcanivorax sp.
AGCGCTTTTTCTTCTTCGGGGAGATGTACTTCATCAGGGACATGAACCACATCAGCTGGGCCGGGTCCCCGCCGATGCGGATGCGGCCCTGGCTCATGCCTTCCATGAATATCATCTGGTTGGCCCCCGCCTTGCGAATGGTGTCGAAGGCATAGGCGGAGCTCTCGAAACTGAGGGTTACATCGGGCCTTTCATGAATGCCCGCGCGGGCGATGACCTTGCCGGGCAGAAAGTGAAACCAGCGCGCCGGCGAGCCCTCCATTGTCTGCCACTGCATGACCATGTTCCGGTTTTCGAGCTTGCGGCGGAACTCCGGGTTCCGCCAGGCCAGCCAGCGCAGCCGCCAGCCAAGGATCAGCATCAACAGCCAGAATCTCATGGTCGTTTCCCTGTCTATTCGAGAATGGGGGGCATTTCCTTGTTGAGCTTCATTTTCTCGTTTACCGCCTCTCCAGTCAGCGCATAGCCTCGCAGATTGCCTTCACGGTCACGAAAGAGGGCCTTGATGTTACGGCCATCGCGTTCGTATTCCCACTCGCCTTCCACGCCCCGCGGCGGGCCATAGCAGACCACGGGACAGGCGGGGGTCTTGATGGTCACCGGCATCACGCCGTAGGCCACCGGGGTTTCCTCGCCGTTGAGCGTCTTCGCCAGCGCTCGTGCCGCCGCCATCAGCGGCAGCACATAGGGCAACACCTGGCCTTCCACCTCGGAACAATCGCCCAGGGCAAAGATTTCCGGGTCGCTGGTACGCAGCATGCGGTCGACGACGATGCCCCGGTTCACTTCCAGGCCGGCCTCCCGGGCCATCTCGATACGCGGACGCAGGCCCACCGCCGAGAGCACGATATCCGCCTCCACGGTGGAGCCGTCGGACAGGGTGGCCACCACCCCGTCGCCGCTTTGATCCACCTGTTTGACCAGCGGACCGAAATGAAAACGCACGCCGATTTCCTCCAGCCCTCCGGCCACCGCCTCGGAACAGGGCTCGGGAATCAGCAGCGGCAGGCAGCGGCCCTCGGGCTCGACCAGTTCCACCTGATAGCCGCCGTTGGTCAGATCATTGGCGAACTCGCAGCCGATCAGGCCGCCGCCGATGATCAGCACCTTGCGGCAACCATCCAGCGCTTCGCGGAAACGGCCGTAATCCATCAGATCGTTGACCGAGTAGACCCGATCCAGGCCGTCGCCTTCCAGCGGCGGGCGGAAGACATCGGCACCCCAGGCCAGCACCAGCCGGGAGAACTTCAGTCGCTCCTCGCCGAGCACCACCTCCCGGGTTTCGCGGTCAATGGCGCTGACTTCCACGCCGGTACGGATCTCCACGCCGAACTGTTCGGCGGTCTTCTCGGGCGTGGCCATGGCCAGCTCGTCAGCGGTCTTTTCCTTGGTAAAACCGGCCGAAAGCATGGGCTTGGAATAGTTGCGACCGTCATCAGCGGTCAGCATGATCACCGGCGTTTCCTTGTCCAGCTTGCGAAATTCCTTGACCAGATTAAAGCCGGCCAGGCCGGTGCCGATTACAATCAGGGGATCCATGGGCGGGACTCTTTCAGGTTGCCGGGTTACAGAAAGGGTTGGTGAGACGGGCCGGAAGCTGCCGGGCAGCTCCAGCCCGCGAAGACTTCAGATTTCCACCATCTCGAAGTCTTCCTTGGATACGCCGCAATCGGGGCAGACCCAGTCGTCCGGGATATCCTCGAATTTCGTCCCCGGGGCGATGTCATCCTCCGGCAACCCCTCGGCCTCATCATAGATAAAACCACAGACTACGCATTCCCACTTCTTCATGGTGCCACCTCTGGTTGCGCCGGGCAGAGTAAGCGGTCACTTCCTCATCCGCCCGGTTGGTTCCCCCGGGAAAGGACCTCGAAACGGCAATCCGCGCCGTTGCGGGCCTGACCGATGCAGTTCGGATGCAGGACACTAGCCACGCGGGCGAGAAAAATCAATGACAGGGGCGGCCCCGGCCGCCAGGGGAGCGCTTTTCTTGCCAAGCGCAGACGGTTTGCGCATAGTGCCCGCCGCATGAAAGGAGTCGCCACTTGAAACCCCGCAAGACCCTGCCGCCCTGGCTGAACAGGCAGCTACGCTGGCGTCCGGTGGACGCCGTGGACGCGCCGGAGACGATACGTGCCTGGCTGCGCGACAGCGGCTCGCTGACCCGGCGGCTGCAACGTCTGGGGGACTTTCATGTCGAGACCCTCCACGAGACCACCCGGGCGCCGCGCCCGGAAGAAGGGTGCCTGCTGGGCCTGCGCAACCGCGAGGCGGCACGAATCCGCGAGGTGCTGCTGCACCTGGACGGGACCCCGGTGGTCTATGCGCGCACCGTGCTGCCACTACGCTCGCTGCGCGGCGGCAACCGGCTGCTGGCCAACATGGCCCGCCGCTCCCTGGGCGCGGAGCTGTTCCGTCGCCCCCGGGCACACCGCAAGGCGGTCTGGGCGGCGGCGATTCCCCTGTCAATGCTGCCGCCGGACGTCGCGAACGAAGCCGCCTGGGGTCGCCTGTCACTGTTTCTCAAGCGCGGACAACCGCTGCTGGTGGCGGAAGTCTTTCTGCCCTCGTTGTGGCGACAGCTGGAAGAATCGCTACACTGAGCCCCATGTTCGAATCCGTGCGCGCGCGATACCCCGACCTCTGGCCCTGGATCCAGCTCATGCGGCTGGACCGGCCCATCGGCACCCTGCTGCTGCTCTGGCCCACACTCTGGGCGGTCTGGGTGGCCGGTGAAGGCACCCCCTCGGCACGGGTGATCATCGTGTTCGCTCTGGGGGTGATCGTCATGCGCGCCGCCGGCTGCGTGATCAACGACTACGCCGACCGGAACCTCGACGGCCATGTCTCGCGTACGAAGGACCGCCCCCTGGCCACCGGCGCCCTGCGTGGCCGGGACGCGCTGGCGCTGTTTGCCGGACTGCTTTGCATTGCCCTGATCCTGGTGCTGTTTCTCAACCCTTTCGCCTTCTACCTGGCGTTCGGCGGTGTGGCGCTAGCGGTGATCTATCCGTTCATGAAGCGCTTTACCTTCCTGCCCCAGCTGTTTCTGGGCGCGGCCTTCGCCTGGGCCATCCCCATGGCCTTTGCCGCCGAGGCCAACGAACTGCCCGCGTACGCCTGGTTGATCTATATCGCCACCCTGGTCTGGACCATGGCCTATGACACCCAATACGCCATGTGCGACCGGGAAGACGACCTCAGGGTGGGCATCAAGAGCACCGCCATTCTCTTTGGCGACGCCGACCGGCTGATGATCGGTCTGCTGCAGGTGCTGGCCCTGTGGCCGCTGTGGCTGCTGGGCCGGCAACTGGAGTTCGGCTGGCCCTGGTATCTGGGCCTGGCGACGGCCCTTGCACTGTTCGCCTGGCAGCAGTGGCTGATCCGTGAACGGAACCCGCAGCAGTGCTTTCGCGCCTTTCTCAACAACCAGTGGGTGGGCGCGGCCGTCTTCGCCGGGCTCTGGCTCCAGTACCTGCTCTGAATACCGGTCGCCGACTCAGGGCCCGGGGCCCGGTGGTGATGCAAACAGCCGCACGGGCACCCACCGGACCCAGACCGACATGGCCACCAGCTCCACCAGCGACTGCAGAACAATCACCACCGCGGCCAGTTCCAGCGAGGCCGGCAGCGCCAGGGCCACTGGCAGTACCACGAAGGAATTGCGGGTGCCGAAACTGAAGGCCAGGGTCCGGCCCTGCCGGGTGGAAAGCCGCAGCCAGCGGGCAAGCACCCGCGCGAGCACCGCCGCAATGGCCAGAAAGGCCAGAAACACCGGCAGCACCCCCGCCAGCAGGGACAGGGAGCCGGTGACCACATCCACCTGTGTGGCGGCCACGGCAAGGATCACCAGCGCCAGCAGCGGCACCGGCCACCAGGCCGCATCCTTGCCCAGTGCTGCCACCGCAGCGTAATGCCGGGCGAGCTTCTGCGTCAGCGCGGCGGCCAGCAGCGGCAGCAGCACGAGCGTAATGAAGGCCCGCAACAGCTCTCCCGTGGCCAGTGTCAGTAGAAACTGCTCGCCGAAAAACAGCCACAAGTAGAACGGAAGCGCCAGCGCCTGCAACAGCAGGCTCAGCGGCGCGAACGCTGTGGCCGCGCGCGCATCGCCGCCGCCGAGATGGGCAAAGCTGATGAACCAGTCGGTGCAGGGCACCAGCAGCACCAGCAGCAGGCCGAGCTGCACCCCGGGGCTGTCCGGGGCGAACAAGACCAGCAACCAGACCGCAAACGGCAACAGCAGGAAATTCCCCGCCACCGCCGCCGCCAGAAAGCGACCGCCCGAGCCGTCCGAGCCGCCGGAGAAGGCGCCGCGCCAGCGCAGCAGCGGCACCTGCAGGAAGGTCGCATACAGCAACAGGGCGAGCAGTGGCCAGAGAAGACCGTCCAGCACCGCCACCACCGCACCGGCGTACAGACCGAGTGCCAGCCCGCAACCCACTGCGGCCAGGTAGACCAGCACCTGGTACCTTTCCAGCCGGGCGAGTTTCATGCCGTCACTCCTTGCCGCCGGCGCCTTCGGCAAGCAACTGCTCCCAGCGCGAGCGTAGTCCGGCACCGCTCCAGGCGGAGACATCCGGTGCCGGAGGCAGCCCTTCGTCGAGCCACTGCTCCAGCCGCCGTACCAGCGCCTCCATATCATCAGCCGGATAGCGGTAGCACGAGGAATACTGCTCCGGATAACACAGGTGATCCGGCACCAGCGGGCGCACCCCGGCGCTGGCCGCCTCCAGCATCGCCAGGCCCTGCAGCTCGTGCCGGGCGGTGCTGACAGCAATGCCCGCGCGGCCCACCACCTCGTGGTAGGCCTGGCCGCTGAGTTTGCCGTCGGCGACGATACGGTCGCCAAGCCTCTTGCGCAGCAACTGCAACGCCTCGCCGGGCTCCCGGTGACGGGCGCCGAGCAGGGCAAGGCGAAAGGCCACGCCCCGATCGGCGAGTTTCACCATGGCCCGGGCGAACACCTCCGGCTGCTTGTCGTATTCCCAGCGGTGGCTCCAGAGAATCAGCCGCTCGTCACGTTCCGGCGCGGGGGCAATGGGGGTCACCGGCACCGGACAGAGCTGGCACTTGTCCCGCAGGCGATCGGCGACGCCCCGCGGCGCGTGATCCGGCATCCGGTGCAACAGTCGCTTGACGCCTTCCAGGAAACTGTCGCGGTTGAATGCCGAGTTGAAAAGCAGACGGTCCGCGCACAGCGCCCCGTAGACCTGCACGATCTGCGGCTCCACGGATTTCACCTGCCGGTCGCTGACGGGATGGACGAACTGGTTCTCGTGGAAGTAGTACCACGCCGGCACCCCGGCGAGGTGGGGATGCAGGCCCCGGATCGTGGACAGATCCACCATGGACGTGGCCAGGATCAGATCCGGAGCCGGTTCTTCCGCCAGCGCATCCAGCCAGGACAGGGGGTTGCCGCGAATGCGCCAGCGGAAATGCCGGCCGGGCAGCTCCAGCGTCCGCCAGCGGA
The DNA here is from genome assembly GCA_007135015.1 of Alcanivorax sp. Taxonomy (GTDB): domain Bacteria; phylum Pseudomonadota; class Gammaproteobacteria; order Pseudomonadales; family Alcanivoracaceae; genus SLJS01. Next base: position 5,471 of record SLJS01000289.1, read on the forward strand.
ACCCGGTCAGGCTACGCTGCAGCCAGTCGGCCCAGGCGGCATGACTGTCGGCACGGTAGGCGGAAAGGAGCAGGATCTGTCGGGCAGTCATCGTGCCTGTCACGGAGCCGGGCGAATCAGTAATGGGGCGGCGTTTCCGGGCCCGGATCACCGCCGGAGGCTGCGGCCACGGTCTCGGAGAGCTCGCCGAAACGCTCGATCAGGTTGCGGCAGATCTTCTGCATCTGATCAATCTGCTTCTGCTGCAGGGCCACGGTGCTGTTCAGCGCCTCGATGGTGTCTTCCTGCCAGGCGAGCCGGGACTCCAGCTCGGTAATGCGCTCTTCCATCATGGAATTCCTGTGATGCGGGGCCAAAGCGACAGCTTACCTGCGTTAGCCGCGGCCGTCGCCGGTCCGCCAGCGATTTGTGCCTGTCCCGAATCCGGGGGCAGTTTGTGCCTGTCCCGGACTTCCGGGTCCTGAATTCGTGCCTGTCCACATTCGCGCACAAAAGGGTCTGATGCCCCCTGTGGGAGCGGGCCCTGGACCGCGAAGCCCCCACCGCTCTGGAAGGTTCGCGGTGCAAGCCCCGCTCCCACAAACAGAAAGGTTCCGATTGAAGCAAGGATCATCGCTTTCGCGACACCCTCCGGCAGGGAAAACCGCTTGAGGAAAGGGGTGTTTCCGGGTCCGGAAGGGCATAGGCTGAGGGAAGGGCGGTGGCCCGTTTCATCCGCCGAGAAGGAGCTGCCGTATGGACCCGGATCTGCTGATACTGCTGGTTGCCGCGGCGCTGGTGGTGCTGGCACTGGTCTGGCGGCTGCGCGAGACCGGACCGCGCGGAGTCGACGGTGGGCGCAGCCAGCGCGGCAAGGCTCGCAAACGCCATGCCTTCATGAAGACCCCCGAGGCCTGGGCAGGCAGGGCGGAGCTGCTGCTGGACCGCAAGCGCCCGGACCTGGCCCGGCGACTGCTGGATGATGCCCAGGAGCAGTTCCCCGAAGAGCCCCGCCTGAAAAGGCTCCGCCGGCGCGCGGAAGAGGCGGACGCCGACAGGAAAGACTGAGGCGCACCGGCACCCGTGACCGCGGTGGCGGGAACACCGGCCCCTCGTGCTATCCTTTGCGCCCTCCGACGAACAGGCAATCAGGGAACAGCATGGCAAAAGACCCGGCAGAGGAAGAACCCCGCCCGCGCGGTGAACTGTCGATCCAGACCATCGCCATGCCGGCAGATGCCAACTGGAACGGCGACATCTTCGGCGGCTGGCTGGTCTCGCAGATGGACCTGGCCGGCGCGGTCTGCGCCCGCGGCGAAGCACGGGGGCGGGTGGCCACGGTGGCCATCGACTCCATGGCCTTTCTCCGCCCCGTGCCCATCGGCGCCGTGGTGAGCTGCTACGCGGAGCTGCTGGACGTGGGCCGCAGCTCCCTGCGCATATGCGTGGAGGTGTGGATCCGCGCCATGGGCGATGAAGCCAAGGTCACCGAAGGCACCTTTACCTTCGTGGCGATCGACGACGAGGGCCGCACCCGGCCGGTTCCACGCGAATAGCCCTCGAGCCGCCGTCTCGCCCGCTTGCCACGGAAGGGCCTGCCTGCTACGTTTCGTGCCTTCCCCGCGCCGGATCTGCAACACACGATGCCCGAGAATCTGCCATCCAGTTCGGTGGGGCTGGTCCGCCCCGCCGTCATGCACTTCGACGAGCCCCTGGAGCTGGAGTGCCGGCGGGTACTGCCGAAATATGACCTGGTCTATGAAACCTACGGCACCCTGAACGCGGACCGCTCCAATGCCGTGCTGATCTGTCACGCGCTGTCCGGACACCACCATGCGGCGGGCTACCACAGCATGGAGGACAAGCGACCCGGCTGGTGGGACACCTGCATCGGCCCCGGCAAGCCCATCGACACCAACCACTTCTTCGTGGTCTCGGTAAACACCCTGGGCGGCTGCCACGGCTCCACCGGCCCGGCCACCACCAATCCGGAGACCGGCCAGCCCTGGGGGCCGGATTTTCCCATGGTCACGGTCCGCGACTGGGTCACCAGTCAGGCCCGGCTGGCTGACCGGCTGGGCATCGATAAATGGGCGGCGGTCATCGGCGGCAGCCTGGGCGGCATGCAGGCAATGCAATGGTCCACCCAGTACCCGGAGCGTCTGGCCCATGCGGTGGTCATCGCCGGCGCGCCCAAGCTCTCGGCCCAGAACATCGCCTTCAACGAGGTGGCCCGCCAGGCCATCCTCAGCGACCCGAACTTCCACGGCGGGCACTACTACCTGCACGACACCTATCCCCGCCAGGGGCTGATCCTGGCGCGAATGGTGGGCCACATCACCTACCTGAGCGAAGACGCCATGCGGGCCAAGTTCGGCCGCGACCTGCGCTCCGGGCGGTTCCACTTCGGCTTTGACGTCGAGTTCCAGGTGGAAAGCTACCTGCGCTACCAGGGCGAGACCTTCTCTCGCAATTTCGACGCGAATACCTATCTGCTGATGACCAAGGCGCTGGACTATTTCGACCCGGCCCGGGAGCACGGCGACTCACTGGAAGAAGCCCTGGCTCCGGCCCAGTGCCGCTTTCTGGTGGCCTCGTTCAACTCCGACTGGCGCTTTCCGCCGGAACGCTCCCGCGAGATCGTCAATGCTCTGGTCGCCCGCGGCACCGACGTGAGCTACGGCGAGATCGAGACCGACAAGGGCCACGACGCCTTTCTGCTGCACATCCCGGAATACATGCGCCTGTTCAGCGCCTACATGGGCCGGGTGGCCGAGGAGGTGGGAAATGGTCCGGCCTGATCTGGAAATCATCCGCGAACGCATCCCCCGCGGCGCCCGGGTACTGGACCTGGGCTGCGGCGACGGCACCCTGCTGGCCAACCTGCGCGACACCCTGGACGTGCGCGGCTACGGCCTGGAGATCGATCCGGAGAATCTGGCCACCGCCGTGGAAAAGGGCGTCAACGTCATCAAACAGGACATCGACGAGGGGCTCGGCAATATCGCCGACAACCGCTTCGACATGGTGGTCATGAGCCAGGCGCTGCAGGCGGTCCAGCACCCCGAGCGGGTGCTCGCTGAAATGCTGCGCGTGGCCGGCGAGGCCATTATCACCTTCCCGAATTTCGGCCACTGGCGGGTACGCAGCTATCTGCTGTTTCGCGGACGCATGCCCCGCTCGCCACTGATGCCCTACAGATGGTACGACTCGCCGAATATTCACCTGTGCACCGTGCACGATTTCGAGCAACTCTGCCGGGAACAGGGCTACCGGATCCTGGAGCGCGAACTGATGGACCGTCACCACCGCGGCGGCCCGATCACACGGATGATGCCCAACCTGTTCGGCGAACTGGCGATCTACCGGGTGGCACGATGAACGCAATGAAGGTGGTGCTGGCCTCCGGAAACCCGGGCAAGCTGCGCGAGATGCGCCAGCTGCTCGCACCTTCGGGCCTGGAAGTGCTCGCCCAGGACCAGCTCGGCGTGCCGGAAGCGGAAGAAACCGGCCTGACCTTCGTGGAAAACGCCCTGATCAAGGCACGCAACGCGGCACGCCACAGCGGCCTGCCCGCCATCGCCGACGACTCCGGCATCGAGGTGGACGCCCTGGCAGGCGCCCCCGGCATCCACTCGGCCCGCTTCGCCGGCCCCGACGCCGAGGATGCCGCCAACAATGCGTTGCTGCTGGAAAAGCTCCGGGATGTGCCGGAATCGGCGCGAACCGCCCGCTATCAGTGCCTGATGGTGTTCCTGCGCCATGACCGGGACCCGGTTCCGCTGATCTGCCAGGGCAGCTGGGAGGGGATCATTGTTGACACCCCCCGGGGGGAGAACGGCTTCGGCTATGACCCTTATTTTTTTGTTCCGGATCAGCACTGTACGGCCGCCGAACTGCCCCCGGAGGACAAGAACCGGCTCAGCCACCGCGGCCAGGCATTGCGGGCGCTGGCCGAAAAAATCAACCTTCCACGGAACTGAGAACCTGAGCATTGTCGAAGGCCTACGGGACAGTGCTAGATTGTCCCTTCAACCATGGGGGGTTTTGCCCGCATTACGGCTTTTTGAACAAGAGGAGGTTTGCATGAACACTTTCATCCGTTCGCTATTCCTGGTGATCGCCACGATTTTCACGCTTGCGAGCGTGGCGGGCTGCGGGGATCCGGAACCGATTGATCCGGCTGAGGAATTCGGTGACCAGCCTGGTGCCGAAGATGATCAATTCGACATGGGCGACGACGCCCCGGGCATGGACCCGGCCGAAGAGCCGGAAATGGAGTGGGATGAGGAAGGCGACTTCGGCGACGACTACTGAAGTACGGGGTAATCCCGACTTCCCACTCGGCGGGCGGCTTCGGCCGCCCGCCTTTGTTTTGCCCCCGTGAACATTACGCCAGCCGGCTGACGAAGATCACCGGTGACGGCACAATGGCGGTCCAACCCCCCGCAAACGCTCGCGGAAGGACCCGGGCTCCCGGAACCTGCAACAGAGCCCTGCCCGGTCGCGGAGGGATCGCCACAGGGAGCAGCCATCGCCGTGCACAGCGCTTTCCGCCCCGCCAGCCTGCTGACCTCGCCCCACGCCCAGACTCTCTGGGGACCGCTGGTGCGCCGGCTCCCGGAACTTCCGGACCGCCGCGCCGAGCGAATGCCGCTGGACGACGGCGACCACCTCTGGCTCCATCACGCTGGCCCCGCACCACAGCCCGGCAAGGCCCGTGTGGTGATCCTGCACGGCCTGTCCGGCTGCGAGGACTCCCATTACGCCCGGGGCCTGCAGGCCCGTCTGGCTGACCGGGCGATCGCTTCGGTGGTGGTCTGCGCCCGGGGCACCGGCGGACGTCCCAATGACCGCGCCCGCACCTACCACTCCGGCGAAACCGGGGACCCGGCCCGGGCGCTGGATTTCCTGTACCGCCAATGCCCGGAATCGCCGCTGCTGGTGGCGGGTTTTTCCCTGGGCGGCAGCCAGCTGCTGAACCTGCTGGCCGACCGGGAACCGGCCGGGGTGGCCGCCGCCGTGGCCGTGTCGGTGCCCCTGCGGCTCGCCCGCTGTTCCGACCGGCTCAACCGGGGCATCTCGCGCCTGTACCGCAACCACCTGATCCGCCAGCTGGTCTCCGGCCTGGAACAGAAGAAGGAACACCTGCACCGGGTGGCCCCGGAGGAGGCCGCACGGCTGGAGGCACTGGGCGACCTCTCGACTATCCGGACCTTCCGGGACTTCGACAACCGGGTAGTGGCGCCGCTGCACGGCTTCCGCGACGCCGATGACTACTACAGCCGCTGCAGCGCCGGGCCGAAACTGGCTCGCATCCGCACGCCAACCCTGCTGCTCCACGCCCTGGACGACCCCTTCATGGTCCCGGAGGTGGTTCCCCCGCGCCGGGAAATAAGCGAGGCCGTACAGCCGGAGATCAGCCGCCACGGCGGGCATGTGGGGTTCGTCACCGGCTCCCCGATCAGCCCCCTGTACTGGCTCGAGGAACGGATCCCCGCATTCTTCTCGCCCTGGCTGGACGCGGAAGACCCCGCAAGCCTGCCCGCCAGTGCGAGATAGTCGCCGGGCGGGCAGGGAAGAAGGTTCCGGAAAGGCTTTCTCGTATTCACCCCTCCCTGACCCTCTCCACCAGGTGGGTATCGAAAATTGGGGGGGGCTGATCGGGTCGGAACTCTTCTGCTTGTGGGAGCGGGGCTTGCACCGCGAACCTTCCAGAGCGGTGGGAGGCCTTCGCGGTCCGAGGCCCGCTCCCACAGGTGCCATGAGACCCCGCACTTGTAAGCTCCCTCCCTGGCGAGGGTATCGCAAAAGGTGCGCTCCTGCAGGCACGGCTTTCGCCGCGATCACTGGTTCCGGCCTGTACGGCCGGGTTCCTTTTTTTGCTTGTCCCAGTACTGTCCGGGGAAACTGTGCCCGAAACTCTATAACTATTTGTTGCAGAAGTAATTTTCTGACGTTTTGGGGTGTTACCGACTTCAGCGG
>SLJS01000253.1 GCA_007135015.1 Alcanivorax sp.
AGCGAAGTGCATGGCAAACGTAACCGTCTCAACCAACTGCCCGGCCGGAAGCCTCTGAAAAGCCGGTATCACCGCACTTACTTTCGATTATGCGAGTGGTTTGGTGCAATATCCGGGCTAGCGGCGCTCCTGCGAGTGTTCTGGCCCCCTTTGTGGCACCTACGCTGGCAGGATCCGCCGCCTCCTGCCAACGGATTCCACAGACGGGGCCGGGTATTTGCTATGATCGACGGCCCGTAATGATCCAGGGAGCCAGCTCATGCGCAGGTATGCCTTGCCACTGGTACTGATGGCGTGGAGCCTGACCGCGTTCGCAGATGAAAAAGCCGAGCTGAAACAGCAGCTTGAACAGCGCGAGGCGGAAGTCGCGGAACAGGAGGCGCACCAGCGGGACCTCGCCCGGCGGGCCGAAGCGCTCGCGCAACGGCTCGAGAAGACCAGCGAGCATGTGAAACGCCAGGAGGAACTGCTCGAGCGTCTGGAGGCGGAGCTGGAACGGCTGGGAGAAACCCGATGAGACGGTCTGGCAAGGAGCGGAAAACGCATGCTTAGCCGGGCCTGGAACAACCTCCGGCGCCGCCTGCAGAACCCGCCCGGGATAGCCGCCGGCGCCGAAGAGCCCGCCCCGGCGCCAAAGCCGCCCCGCCAGCGCGCGCCCGCCCGGCCGGTACTTCCTTTCGAGATCCGCCCGCCAGAGGCCGATGAAATGGCCGCGCTGCCGGAGCTCTTCCAGCAGGCAATCAACGCCCTGGCCGGCGCCGACTACAGCCCCGAGCAGTGCGCTGCCTGGGCCGCCCGGGCGAAGGAGCCGGACTTCGTCGGCGGACTGGAGCAGGGCCTGACCCTGGTGGCACAGCTGGAAGGCCGGACCGTGGGTTTTGCCCAGCTGCGGCCGGAAGACACCATCGCCATGCTCTACGTCCACCCGGACGCGGCCGGACTGGGCATCGCCACCCTGCTCGGCCAGTACCTGGAAGACGAAGCACGCATTGCCGGCGCCACCCACCTGCACACCCGGGCCAGCCTCAACGCCCGACGCTTTTTCGAGAAGATGGGCTTGCGCGAACAGGCCAGGGAAAGCGTCCACCTCAACGGCGTGAACCTGGAACGCATCCTGATGACGAAGGCGTTATAGCGCCCCTTCGGGGCGCCTGTGGGCGGTAGTCGGTTGTCAGTGGTCAGAAAGAAAGCAGCTCGCCCTGGATCGAAGCATCTGGCGATAAAACCTGTGTGCATTGCGCACCCGCCCCGACTACTCCTTCTCCCGGGCTTATCTCGCGGCCGACCACCGACGACTGACCGCTTCGCCCGAAGGGCGAACCCTATCTGACAAACGCCAGGCTCAGCCAGGGCACCCAGGTGATCAGCAGCAGCGCTACCAGCAGTACCAGCATGAAGGGAATGGTGGCGGCGTAGAGCTCGGTGATGGACTTGCGGAAACGGTAGCTGGCGATAAAGAGATTCATGCCCACCGGCGGGGTGAAATAACCGATCTGCATGTTGGCCACGAAGATGATGCCGAGATGCACCGGGTCGATGCCGAAGGCGATGGCCACGGGAAGGATCAGCGGCACGATGATCACCAGCGCGGCGAAGATGTCCAGGATCGCCCCCAGTGCGAGCAGCAGCAGATTGAGCAGGATCAGGAACACCAGCTTGCTTTCCACATGCTCGCGGATGAACGCGAAAAGCTGCTCGGGTACACCGGAGTACACCAGAAAGCCGGCGAAGGACATGGCCACGCCCAGGATCAGCAGGATGCCGCCGACCATGATCATGGACTCGCGCATTACGCCCGGCAGCCGCCGCAGTGTGATCTCGCGATACAGGAACACTTCCACGATCAACACATACAGGGCGGTAATCGCCGCCGCCTCGCTGATCACGAGAATCCCGGAAAACACCCCGCCAAGCACCACAAAGGGAAGCGGCAACTCCCAGCGCGCCTCATACAGTGCCTCGCGCAGTTCCCGGCCGTTGAAGGCCTGGCGGGGCACCGGATCGTGTCGCGTGGCCCAGAGGCTGTAGCCGTAAAGCAGGGCGATCATCAGGATCGCGGGCATGATGCCGGCCAGGTAGAGGTCCACGATCTCCACCGAAGGCATGTCGATCTCGCGGGACATCTGCTGAACGAGGATCCCGTAGATCAGCAGCGGCACCGAGGGAATCAGAAGCAGCCCCAGGCTTCCGGAGGTGGTCATCAATCCGGTGCTGAACCGCTGCGGGTAGCCGGCCTTGATCAGTGCGGGCAGCAGCAGTCCACCCAGCGCGACAATGGTCACGCCACTGCCACCGGTGAGTGCGGTAAAGAAGGCACAGGCGATCAATGCGACAAAGGCCATGCCGCCTGGCATCCAGCCAAAGGTAGCCCGGGAAAGGCGCAGCAGACGATCCGCCGTCTTCGCTTCACTGAGCAGGAAACCCGCAAAGGTAAAAAGCGGAAGCGCCATCAGCACCACGGAATTGCTGATCTGGTAGAGATCGATATGCAGCACGGCCATGTCCAGGCCCATGGCGTAATACCCCAGGGCCGCGCCGGCGAGAATCACCGCGAACAGCGGCGCGCCCATCAGGGCCAGAAACAGCAATGCAAGCACTGCCAGCCAGATCACAGCGGCTCTCCGTGGTCAGGAAGAGGCCGCTGCCCGATCAGGTTCAGACCCAGCAGGGTCAGATAGCGCAGCGCGATGACGGCAAACCCGGCCGGAATGATCAGCTGGAACCACCAGGCGGGCACATTGCCGAAGGCCATCATGGGAAACTGCGATTCCTGATACACATAGATCGCGCTGAACCAGGCCATGCCCAGACATACCGAGGCAGTGAACAGATCACAGAAAAGCGACAAAGCCCGCACCCAGAATATGGGGAGGTAGCGTCCGGCGAGATCAATGCGAATGTGGGAGTCGTGGCGGGAGGCGA
>SLJS01000384.1 GCA_007135015.1 Alcanivorax sp.
GCCGGGGGGTGTGCGCGGATGGGAGGATTCGAGCCTATTCGGGCGGATACCGGTCGAACAGCTCATCCACCTGCTTCGAGATCAGCTCCGAACGTCGCCGGGGTTCCATGCCCTCGGTCAGCGCACGCTGGCCCACGCCCCGCCATATCACCTGCCGGGATTCACGCTCGGCAAGCTCCACCACCAGGTGTCCTTCCTTGACTTCCCGCGCCGGCGGCCGGGTGCCGATGCCCACACCGACGCCTCCCCGGCCCATGCCCAGACCGAGGCCGAAACCGGACTGGTCCAGCCGGGTTCGCTCCTCGACCGCGTAACGGACCAGCAGATCGGCCCGGTCCCGCTCGACCTGTTCAAAGCCGCGCGCGCGCAGCTTTTCCTCCAGGGCCTTCTCGATCCGGGACCCATCCAGGGCGCGGACCCGCTCTTCTCCGTCTTTCTCCGCCCAGGCCCAGGTGGCGTAGTCCCCGAAGGGGGCGCCGGGCTGGTAGTCCACCACCGCATGCCGGGCGCAGCCGGTGGCGGCGAGCGCCACCACGAGAATAGTCAGCAAGGTACGCATGATGCCCCTCCGAAGGTCATATCTCTGTTGGACGCACGGAACCCGGAAAAGTTGCTTTCCCGCACCGCCGAATGGTGGACAATCAAAAAAACCGAACGGTGCCATCTTCACCCGCCCCTGTTTCACCGCGCGCAGCGGCACATAATGGAGCAATATTCGATCCATTCACGCAACAGGACCGGAGGTGAGCATGGGGCTGCTGGTTGACGGCGTCTGGCACGACAAATGGTATGACACGGACAGCACCGGTGGTCGCTTCGAGCGCAGCGCCGCGCAGTTCCGCAACTGGGTCACGCCCGACGGCAGTCCCGGGCCGGATGGCCGCGGGGGCTTCGCCGCCGAACCGGGGCGCTATCACCTCTATGTGTCGCTGGCCTGCCCCTGGGCCCACCGCGCCCTGATCTTTCGCCGACTCAAGGGACTGGAGGAGATGATCGATGTATCAGTGGTCCATCCGCTGATGCTCGACGAGGGCTGGACCTTCGAGACGGACTTTCCCGGCGCCACCGGGGACCAACTGCACGGACTGAAGCGCATGTACGAGGTCTATCTGCGCGCCAACCCGGAATATTCCGGCCGGGTGACGGTGCCCGTACTCTGGGACCGGAAGAACGAGACCATCGTGAGCAACGAGTCGGCGGACATCATCCGCATGTTCAACGCCGCCTTCGACGGGGTGGGCGCGAAGCCCGGCGACTACTATCCCGAAGCACTGCGCGACGAAATCGAACAGGTCAATGAACGGGTCTACCACGAAGTGAACAACGGCGTGTACAAGTCCGGCTTTGCCACCACCCAGAAGGCTTATGACGAGGCGGCAACCACGCTCTTCGACGCACTGGAATGGCTGGAAGAGAAACTCTCCGGGCAGCGCTTTCTGGTGGGCAACCGTGTGACCGAGGCGGACTGGCGGCTGCTGACCACCCTGCTTCGCTTTGACCCGGTCTATGTCACCCACTTCAAGTGCGACCGCAAGCGCATTTCCGACTACCCGAACCTGACCGGCTATCTGCGTGATCTGTATCAGACACCCGGTGTGCCCGACACCCTGGATCTGGCCCATATCCGCAATCACTATTTCCGCAGTCATCCCACGGTGAACCCGCACGGGATTATCTCCATCGGCCCGCATTGGGACTATGATGGACCCCATGAGCGCGACCGGCTGGGCCCGCGCGAGGAGGCCTGAGATGAGTGCCCGCGATATTCGACAGCTTGTTCCCGGCGTGGCGACCAGTGACGGCGCCGGAGTCCGCCTGCGGCGCAGCCTGGGTCAGAACCAGGCCGCGCGGCTCGACCCGTTTCTGATGCTCGACGCGTTCTCCTCCGACGATGCAGCCGACTACATCGCCGGTTTCCCCGACCACCCCCACCGGGGCTTCGAGACCGTGACCTACATGCTCGACGGCCATATGCTCCACCAGGACCACCTGGGCAACCGGGGCGACCTGAAAAGCGGCGGCGTGCAATGGATGACCGCCGGGCGCGGCATCATCCACTCGGAAATGCCCCAGCAGACCGAGGGCCGCATGCGTGGCTTTCAGCTCTGGATCAACCTGCCGGCGGCGGAAAAGATGAAGCCCGCCGGCTATCGCGACATCTCGCCGGAGGAGATCCCGCAGGAGCCGCTGCCCGGAGGCTTCATCAGGGTGATCGCCGGAGAACTTCGCTTCGGCGATGAAACCCTTCGTGGCCCCGTGCACGGACTGAGCACGGACCCGCTGTTTTGCGACATCACCCTGGAAGCGGACACCGGGTGCGAGATTCCCGTGCCGGAAACCCACAACGGTTTCCTCTACGTCTTCGAAGGCGGCCTTGAAGTGGCCGGGCGGGAAGTGCCCACCCACAGCGCTGCCATTCTCGCGGAAGGCGACCGCCTGATCGCCCGCGCCGGCACGGAGGGCGCGCGCTTTCTGCTGCTGGCAGGCAAACCGATCCACGAGCCGGTGGTGCAGTACGGGCCCTTCGTGATGAACACGAAGGAGGAGATCGAGCAGGCGTTAAGTGACTACCGGGCCGGGAGGCTTACGGTTGCTTGAGCACGCTCCCTGCGGTCGCTTTCGGTACGGCGCCCGAGAGGCGCCTCCCGGCACGGGGCTGCGCCCCTTCTGGCCGCGGGCCTTCGCCCGCTCCCGGAAAACCCTCTACTGGCACCGCTGGAAGTCGCCGAAGGCGACGTGCCGGAAGGTCGCGCAGCGGCCGTCCCGGAAGCAGCGCAAGGCGCTGCGTACCGAAAGCGACCGCAGGGAGCGCACTCCTTCAGGGCGCCAGCCGCTCACGCACCCAGTCGGTGCCTTCCAGGCAGTAGCGGATGCGGTCGTGAAGGCGCTGGTCCTGGTGCTGCCAGAATTCGATGCGGTCCGGATGCAGGCGATAGCCTCCCCAGAAGGGCGGGCGCGGTACCTCACGGTCGCGGAAGCGCTCTTCCACCGCCTGCATCTCCCGGTCGAGTTCGGCGCGCCCGGAGACGGTGCGGCTCTGGCTTGAAGCCCAGGCGCCCAGCTGGCTGGCCCGGGGGCGCGAGGCGAAATAGGCGTCCGCCTCGGACTCCTTCACTTTCTGCACCCTGCCTTCCACCCGGATTTGGCGCTCGATCCAGGGCCACCAGAAAGTCAACGCCGCCACCGGCCGCTCGGCCAGCTCCCGGCCCTTGCGGCTTTCGAAATTGGTATAGAAAACAAAGCCTCGCTTGTCATGGCCCTTGAGCAGCACGATCCGCGAGGCGGGGCGGCCCTCATCACTGACCGTCGCCAACGTCATCGCCGTGGGCTCCGCGGCCGGCTCGCGCTGTGCCGCCTCGAACCAGTTGGCGAAAAGAAAATGGGGGTTGTCCGGCATCTGGTCATCGACCAGCGCAAGGAGTTCAGCCATGAAAGAATCATCCGCCCGGGGAAAGGAACGCCATTATACGACGGGTGAAGACTGCCTTGAAGCACGCTCCCTTGCGGTCGCTTCGAGCACGGCGCCCGGAGGGCGCCTCCCGGCACGGGGCTACGCCCCTTCTGGCACGCGGCCTTCGGCCGCTCCCGGCAAACCCTCCACTGGCACCGCAGGAAGTCGCCGAAGGCGACGTACCGGAAGGTCGCGCAGCGACCGTCCAGGAAGCAGCGCAAGGCGCTGCGTACCGAAAGCGACCGCAGGGAGCGTACTTCCGATCATCAGAGTCGCGTTACGCGATACCGCACACCCCTGCTGTCGCGATAACGGTCCCCCTGCTCGTGTGTCAGCGCCAGCGTTTCGCCCTGCTGTCCGGGCGGCTCCTTCCGTGCAGCCCCTGCAGCGGAAAGCTTCATGAAAATAGGCACGGTAATCGTCAGCAACACCACCACGACCGCCGTCACGCCCACCATCCGGAAATATTCCAGTGCCGAGATCTCGCGCGTGATGGCAAGAATGATCTGGCCGGCAAGGAGCGTCACGCAGATCACCAGTGCTGCCTGGCTCCAGCGATAGCGCGCATCAAGCGAGGGGATGCAAAGCAGCAGTGCATGAGCAAAAGCACCCGCCAGCACCGCAAGCACCGATGTCGTTTTCCAGTACAGGGACGTGGCAGGTTCGAACCAGATGCCGTACAGCACCATCAGCGCGGCCAGCAGGGCGAAAGCCATGCCCAGGCTGCCCGGGACGGGGTAATTTCGCTTTTCGACAAAAGCGGAGCAGGCCATGGCGCAGATGCTGGCCGCGCTAATGGTCAGGGTACTCAGAATGATCCGCAGCTGCGTTTCGCCGAATTCGCCGCTGAGCAATGCCGCGATCGCCAGGAGTGCCGTAAAGGAAAGAAAGACCACCAGGGAGAGAAGGCTCATCCTCCTCAGACGGTTCATGGCCGGCATTGCGCTGTTGCCCGGATCATTCATGCCGTGCCGCTCCCCATTGTCACCAATGATTACCGGAACGCGAATACCGCTGCGGCGCCTTCACACGGCAAGCACCCTGCCGCAGCCTCCGCCCAGCATGGGTTTTTGCTACAGCCGGGTAAAGGAAGGCCGACTTCAGGCATGGCAGGGCCATTCCGGAGAGCCCCTCTCCCCTGGTGAGGGTGTCGTAAAAACCCTCGTCGACTGAAAAAGAAAGCTCCCTCCCCCGCGAGGGGGAGGGCTGGGGTGGGGAAGGCCGCCGCAGGCGGCCAGCGGCGTATGACCCGTCCTGCGCGGCTTCGCCGCGCCCCCACCCCGGCCCTCCCCTTTGCAGGGGAGGGAGTCCATTTGCCAGCCCACTCTGCCAGCGAAAGCCTTTTGCGACACCCTCCCGTGGGAGAGGCCTGTTGCAACTCAGTCCCCGCCGGAAACCGGCCCGGCCGCCGGCGAACGCAGGATCAGTGAGGCCAGGTCGGCCTGGCGGTTCACGCCGGTCTTGCGGAATACGGACTTGAGCTGTTTGCGCACCGTATGCAGGGAGTGGCCGTGATTGCGGGCGATGGTTTCCGGGGCGCAGCCCCGGGCAAGCTCGGCGGCCACCCTGGCTTCAGCCGGAGACAGTCCTAGCAGCCTGGCCACCGGTTCCGGGTCCACATGGATATCGTGGTCGCGGTCATGTACGTAGAGCGTTACCAGGCGGGTATCCGGCCAGGGGGAGTCAGCCTTGCCCGTGCCGGGTTTCAGAGGCATCACCCAGAACTCATGTCCGCTTGCCCCGGCTTTCGCGCCGGAGGGCACCAACGGTGTGGTTTCCGGTCGGGGAGCGTCCAGCGCATCCGCGAGCGTTGCCTCGAAATTCCTGCGCAAGGCGGCACTGCGAAAGACAAGCCGGTCCCCGGAAATCCGTGCGCCCAGCGCCGCCAGGCTATTGCGGTAAAGCCCCGGGCAGCGGTAGTGGATCCGGCCTTCCGGGTCGCAGAGCAGAAAGGGAAGAAGCCCTCTTTGCCCTGCGTGAACCGCGCATTCGAGTACAGAGGAACGATGGATCCATTGCCGCTGGGCGGCCAGCGCTGCTCCGGTGAGCCCGAGGATTTCCTCCAGCCACGAAGGGTCCCGTTGGCTGAAAGGGCCCTGCTCTCTTGCGCGATGGCACCAGAGCTGTACCTGGAGGCTCTCCTGCACGAACAGGCACCCGAAGAGCCAGTAGTGCATGTGCGGGTGCCGGTTGGCGTCCGGGCAGCACGACAGGCCCCGCCGGTCGGGACCGGGCTGTCGGCAGGTGATCAGGGTTCCGGCAGGGCTGGCGACAAAGGAGCGGGTGAGCGGGTTGCCGCGGCTCCAGCACGGTTGCGGGGCCTGTTTCTTTCCGGTTCTGGAGCATGCATGAACAAGCCTGTTCGGTCGACCGTTCAGGGTATCCACAAACAGCATCTGTACCGAGCTGGCATCCATTGCCTGGCGGAGCTCTTCCAGAAAGACTCGCCATTGCTCCGGAGCACCGGACGCCGCCAGCAATTGCCGGACCAGGCCCGGCGGAGAAAGGGCTTCCCCGAAGTTGTTCCTGCCTGTCATGCTCTGCTCTGTGCAACTTATTCTGGTGAGTACAGCCTAGGCAGGCAGAAGTTCGACGTCATACCCCAGATGGGGTAAACAGGGAAACAATTCCTCTCAGGGTGCTTCGGGTCCCCGCTACCGGCAGATTCTTGCCGGACGCGTCCTCCCGAGGCACGAAATGGAGCCTTCATGTTGCCCACAAGGCCGGTGCCGCCGATCAAGTTGAAGCGTCTGACGGTGCTGTTGGCGGCGCTCGTTGTTCTGTCGGGCTGCGTGGGCCGCCAGACGCTGACGGGCGAGCCGTTTCGTCTGACCGCGCCCGCGCTGGAACAGGCGCTGGCAGACGTGGAGACCCGGGCGGCCCTGGTCGACGAGACATTGCGAATCGGCTTTCGCAGCGGCAACGAACAGCTCTGGTTTCCCCTGAAGCACCGGGACAGCACCACCCGCGAGGGCGTAACCATTCACCTTGCGGAGCTCGATACCCTGAGTCGGCTCTACCGGTCTCCGCCCGAGGACAGTCACATCCGGGTGATCGGGCGCGACAGATTCGCCGAGATGCTTCGGGACATGCTGCGCTGGCTTACCCCGCTGGAGCCCTTTCAGGGCCTGATGCTCAGGATGCACCATCGCGAGCTGGTCAGCTGGCGCGACAGCCAGGGCAACCACCAGGTGGCCCCGTTGCACCAGATGCCGGATACCGTGCGCGTGGCCGAGCGGATCGATGATCGCCAGCTTGCCGCACGGATGCTGGAGCTGCTGGAGCTGTATTTCCGGCAGGGCGAGGGCGAAATTCCGGAACATCTTCTTTTTACCCTGGACCACGATCAGCCCGGTTCCCTTGCCTGGATTCATGCGGACATGGGCACGGGCGAGCTGCACTACATTGCCTCGCCCTTTGCCGGCCAGACAATCACCGAACCACGCCTGCGGGTTTCCATGAAAACGCTCGACCGGGTGGTCTTCCGCAGCCATTTCCTCACGGTGCTGCGCAATCCGGTGACAACCCTGCGCCGGCTTATTGGTCAGGGCGAGGATGCACTGGTCAGCCTGCTCCGTCGCGGGCCGCGCGAAGTGAACCCGGATGCACCGCTTCATGAAGGCCCGGGGATGGATCTTGAAGCCTGGGAACAGCGGCTGGATCGCATTACCCGGTCGCGTAACTATCCCGGCAGGCTGGAGCTGCTGGTCGGCGGCGAGGAGTTCTTCCCGGATCTGATCGAGCATATTCACGGCGCCCGCAAGGGCGTCGACATCCGCACCTATATCTTTGACCGGGACGAGTACGCAGTGCGGATCGCCGATCTGTTGCGCGAGCGCAGTGAGCAGGTGCGTGTGCGGGTGATGATGGATGATCTGGGCTCCCTGATGGCGGGGCTGACTCCTCCGCCCGGGGGACATCCCCGCGACTTCCGCCCACCGGCGGACATTGCCCGCTATCTTTCCCGTGGCTCACAGGTCGAGGTGCGCCGGGTCGGCAACCCCTGGCTCACCGGTGATCATGTGAAACTGACGATCGTGGATGAGGAAACCGCCTGGGTGGGCGGCATGAACTACGGCGCCGAGTACCGCTGGCACTGGCTGGACATGATGGCGCGCGTGGAGGGCCCCATCGTCCGTCGCCTGCAGCAGGAGTTCCACAAGGCCTGGGCCCACGCCGGACCCGCCGGGGATCTGGGCTATCTGGTGCAGTCACTGCGGATCCCGCGCCTGACCCGGGAGCAGCGGCGCGGGGAAGAAGACATGGTCCCACTGCGGCCCCTGGTTACCCGAAGCGGGCAGCGCGAGATCCTGCGTGCCCAGCTCGAAGCGATTAACAGGAGCAGAAGCTATATCCACATCGTCACCCCGTACTTCACGGAGCCGGACATCATCAATGCCCTGGTCAGCGCCCGGGCCCGGGGCGTGGATGTCCATGTGATACTTCCCGGTGAAGGCAATCACAACATCATGAACAGTGCCAATCTGTTCACGGCGAATCGGTTGATTGAAGCCGGGGTGCGTGTGCATGCCTACCCGGGAATGAGCCATGTCAAGGCAGCGGTCTACGACGGATGGGCTTCGTTCGGTTCCGCCAACTTTGATCGGCTGAGTTTCAAGGTCAATCAGGAACTGAATCTCGCCACCTCGCACCCGGCCGCGGTGGAGGCGCTTCAAATGCGGCTCTTCGATCCCCTTTTTGAACAGGCCACTGAACTGACCGAACCCATGCCCTGGAATTGGGAAGATACCTTCGCCCGAATCCTTTCCCGGCCCTTCTAAGCTTTTCGCAAAGAATCCTGCCGAATCTGCAGGAGCGCTGCCCGCAGCGCGAACGCATGGCGTAGCCTGGGTGGAGCGAAGCGAAACCCGGGAAATTTCCCGGATTACAGCCTTCGGCCTTCATCCGGGCTACAGTGCTTGATAACCTTGCCCCTTGCCCCTTGCCCCTTGCCCCTCTCTTCTCAATACCTCGTCTCCGCCATCCCCGCAAACTGCTTGGCCAGGTAGGTGGCATAGTCGTCGGTCATGCCGGCGAGAAAATCCACTGCACGCATCATGCACTGGTAGAGGCGCTCCTCCCTGTCGAGTTCCTGCAGTGCCGGCGGGAAGCTGTGGCGTCCGATCAGGTCGATGATGCGCTGATTGCGAAAGTTGGAGTCGTCTCCTTCCGCCTGGCTCATGGCTGCCTCGATCAGCCCGTCAAGCAGGGTGCCGATGATTTCGAAGGCCCCGATTTCCAGCTCGATCTTCCGGGGGTGCTCAAACACCTTGTTCCGGGCCAGCTCCTTGGCACCCTCGACCACCTGCCGTACATCCGGTGCACAGTGGCTTATCAGGTCGCCATCCATGTCTCCGGAAAGAAGCCTGTCATGGTTGGCGAGAAAGGCGTCCACGCCGGCCTCGATAAAACGTTCGATGATCTTGCCGCGAAGCAATGCCGCCTTGCGCCCGACTCGCATGTCCGAATCAACCAGATTGCGTACCTCGCCGCTTTCCGGAAGCGCCGGCGAGAGGAGCGCGTGCACCTCTTCCCAGTGCACCAGGTCCATTTCCAGGCCGTCCTCCAGGTCGATGATGGCATAGCAGAAGTCGTCCGCCGCTTCCACCAGCCAGGCAAGCGGATGCCGGGCATGACGGTGCTGGTCGTGGGCAGTCATTCCGGTGGCCCGGCACACTTCCGCAAAGGCTTCGGATTCTGCGACGAAGGCGCTGTACTTGCCGGGGCGCGGACACTGCGCATCGTTACTGTAGTGGGACAGCCATGGATACTTGAGAAAGGCGGCCAGCGTCGCGTAGGTCAGCCGCATGCCGCCTTCGTACTGGTGATATTCACTCTTGGTGAGAATGCGGAAACCCTGGGCGTTGCCCTCGAAACCCGCCAGGTCGCCGGCGAGCTCGCGAGGCACGTTATCGAGATAGTGAGCGCCCCGCCCTGTGAACCAGGCACGGATCGCGCGCTCACCGGTATGACCGAAGGGCGGGTTGCCGATGTCGTGGGCCAGGCAGGCGGACTGGACAATATCGCCGAGATCCGTGGAAGCCACGTCATCGGGCAGCAGTCCCTTTCTCTGCAGGCCGTCCCCGACACGGATGCCCAGGGTCCGCCCCACACAGGAGACTTCCAGCGAATGGGTCAGGCGGTTGTGCACGTGATCGTTGGTGGCCAGGGGGTGCACCTGGGTCTTGCGAGCAAGCCGACGAAAGGCGCCGGAGAAAATGATCTTGTCATGGTCACGCAGAAAGGCGGTGCGCCCCGTCTCGTCCTTTGCCGGGCGCCCGCCCAGTCGCTGCTTGTTCAGCAGGGTTTCCCACTTCATTTTCCCGCCTCGTGTGAATTGTCGATGAATGGCGCGGCCCGGCAGGCCGACCTTGCAGAGTCTGACGCGATAGCGGCCGGAATCACAGCCCGCGGCCGCCCTTATTCGGCAACCATGCGTGCCAGCGCGTATCCGGCGGCCACGGCGGCCAGCCACAATGTCAGGGAAAGCAGCATCCAGGCCGGGGCAAGCAGCAGTTCGCCCCGTTCCAGCATGCCCAGTACCTCCAGGCTGAAGATCGAAAAGGTAGTGAAGCCGCCGCAGAAACCTGCCGTGATGAACAGGCGTGCGCCGCCGGAGGTCCAGATCGTGCCGGTGGGCAGGGTGGCATAGAAGCCGATCAGCAGCGAACCGGCAATATTGACCAGCAGTGTTCCCCAGGGAAGTCCGGTCCCGCCGAGCAGCACATCCGAGAGAGTGAAACGCAGTACGCCGCCCAGCATCGCCCCCAGGGCGACCAGTGAGTAGCTGGAAAGTGTTCGGGATACGGACTGGCTCATCACAGGGCTCCGGTCCAGTACAGCGCCACAAGATAGCCGGTACCGGCCAGCAGCACACAACCGAACAGGGTGACGACTCCGTTGAGCGCCGCGGGGCCGGGCCGGCGCGCGCGAAGCAGCGCAAGCGTCTGCAGGATGAACGACGAGGCGGTGGTATAGCTGCCCAGCAGGCCGGCGATCAGTAGCACATAGCCGGTTTCCATGGGCTTGTCGCGCAGCCCGGGCAGGGCGCCGGCCAACAGACCGACAAGCAGCGCGCCGCTGAGATTCACCACCAGGGTGCCCAGCGGCACACCGCCACCGGGTCGGGCCGTCACCCGGTTGACCACCCATACGCGGGCCATGCCTCCCAGGGCGCTGCCCAGGGCCACATATCCCAGGATTGTCAGGCTCATGCCGAGGTCTCCCCGGGCCCGTGGTGCGCAAAGCTTAAAGTACCGGAAAGGCGGTCGCCAGCCTGCCTCTATTGTGTGCAGGAAAAAAGGGGCGCATCATTCGCACACTGTCTGGATCGGGAAGAAAGGAGATGACCGTGGCTTCGGTGCATGATTTCAGCGTGCGTGACATTCACGGCGACGAAGTGCCCCTTGAACGATACCGGGGGAAGGTGCTGCTGATCGTCAATACCGCCAGCAAGTGCGGTTTCACGCCACAGTACAAGGGCCTCGAAGCCCTGTACCGAAAATACGGCAAGCAGGGGCTGGAAGTGCTCGGCTTTCCCTGCAACCAGTTCGGCAAACAGGAGCCGGGTGACGAAGAGGAAATCGAGCAGTTCTGTGATTTGAACTTTGCCGTGAGTTTCCCGCTGTTCTCCAAGGTCGACGTCAATGGTGGCAACGCCCACCCACTCTATCGTCATCTGACCCGTGAGGCGCCCGGTGTGCTGGGCAGCAAACGGATCAAGTGGAACTTCACCAAGTTCCTGATCAACCGGGACGGCGAAGTCGTCCAACGCTACGGCCCCACCACCACCCCGGAACAGATCGAGGCGGATATCGAAAAGGTGTTGTAGCGCGCTTCGCGCGCTAGCCCGGATATTGCACCAAATGCCATGTAATTCGCGCCGCGGATGGTCGTCGTCAGGCGTGCTCGCGACTGAAACCGTAGCAGGGACTACAGTTGAAGGAGCACGTGCGCCTGACGGC
>SLJS01000157.1 GCA_007135015.1 Alcanivorax sp.
CACCACATAGCCGGCATCGACGGCAAGACTGGAAAGCACGCCGGCGAAGGCAACCGTGGCGACCAGCAGTGAATCCGGGGCCGCCCGGGCCAGCCGGCCCAGCGCGGCGCCCAGCAGTCCGCTCTGCTCGGCGATGCCGATGCCCAGCATGGCCACCAGCACAATGCCCAGGGGCCCGAAGCCGGTGAAGTTTTCCACCATGCTGGTCAGGATGTAGCGCAGGCCCTGGCCGGAGACCAGGCTGCGCACATGCAGGGCCTCCCCGGTGGCCGGGTGTGCGGCGGAGGCGCCGGAGAACAGGGCGGAACACAGCAGTGCCAGGGCGCAGAGCCAGACGAACAGCATCGCCGGGTGGGGGAGTCTGTTGCCCAGGCGCTCGATGGT
Organism: Alcanivorax sp.; assembly: GCA_007135015.1. Classification (GTDB taxonomy): domain Bacteria; phylum Pseudomonadota; class Gammaproteobacteria; order Pseudomonadales; family Alcanivoracaceae; genus SLJS01. The sequence goes on from SLJS01000157.1 coordinate 385, forward strand.
TGCCAGCCAGTCTCTGGATGCCATGAAGATGCTCCCTGGCCCGGATATTGCGCCAAATGCCCTGTGGTTCGCGCCGTGGATGGGCGTCGTCAGGCGTGCTCGCGACTGAAACCGTAGCAGGGACTACGGTTGAAGGAGCACATGCGCCTGACGGCGGCCAGACCAGGCGAAGTGCATGGCAAACGTAAACGTCACTATAACAAGAGTACCTGGAACCCTCTGAAAAGACCCTGGCATCGCTCTTCCCTTCGATTACAGGAGTGGTTTGGTGCAATATCCGGGCTAGGCGGTGACCTGCTTCTTGACCTTCTCGGCCGCCTCGCCCATTACCTCGATAATCCGGACGCGCTCGCGCTTGCGAACCTTGTTGCTGTTGACATGCAACGCGAAGCCCTCGGTCTCGAAATCGGTCTCCACGGTTTCGCCCTGACGCAGACTCCTGGCGCTGCGGGCCAGATTGAGCAGAATGGGCTTCTTGTCGAAACCGCGTATTCGCTTGAGATCCATGTGCAGGCCGAAACCCTCGGTGCGCAGTGAGGTGAAGCTGCTCGCGCCGGTCTGTGTGCCCCGGAAGTCCTGGACCTCGTAGACGGGGATCGGCCGGTTGAAACCCTTGACCTCGATCTCGCCGCGATCCTGGCAGAGGATGCGCTCATTGACGAGTTCCCAGGTGGCCTGGGAAAGCAGTATCCGCCCGGGCCGGCAGGCCGACTCCAGCCTGCTGGCCAGGTTCACGTCCGTGCCGAGAATGGTGTAGTCCATACGGGACTCGGCGCCGAAGTTGCCCACCGTAACGTAACCGGTATTGATCCCGATACGGATATCCAGCTTCTCCCTGATGCCTTCGCGCTCCCAGCGCTGGCGCAGCAGTTTCATGTGGCGCTGCATCTCGATGGCCATGGCCACGCAGTTGTAGGCATCCTGTTTCGAGCCCTTGCTGACCGGGTCCCCGAAGAAGACCATCACCGCATCGCCAATGAACTTGTCGATGGTGCCGCCGTGGCGCAACGCAATGCGGGTCATCTCGTTGAGGTAGGTGTTCAGCATCCGGGTGAGCTTGTCCAGGGGCAGGTCCTCGGAGACATTGCTGAAGCCCTTGATATCGGAAAAGAACACCGTCAGGCGCTTGCGGCGGGTGCCCAGCTTGGCGTCGCGCTTGCCGGAGAACAGTGACCCCCATATCTGCGGCGGCAGGTACTTGGCCAGCTTGCGTGAAAGGTCCACGGCCTGTTGCTGCTGGTGCGCCACCTTCTCCTGGGCAAGCCGTGCCGCCCGGGTCTGCTGGTTGGTATAGAACGAAGACGCGCCCACATAGAGCGCCAGGCCCAGCATGGCGATCAGATCCAGCAGTATGGGCGCGTCCCGGGGCCCGAGAACGTCGCCGCCGAAAACCGCCAGGCCCGCCGCCGCACCGACCCCGGTCAGCACAATGCTCAGTAGCCACGGCTTGACGCCACCGCTGGTTACCGCGTTGGCATGGACAATGGTGATCAGCGCGAGCGCGGGCACAAGCGCATAGTGCAGCGCTGCGATGGTCAGACCGATCAGGATGGCGTCCACCTGGACAAGAATGCTGCTGGCCCGCTGCTGGCGGTGTCCCTGGAGTTCCAGGTAATAGGCAATGCCCTGGGCCACCAGGGGGTAGGCGAGCAGGACCGCCACCCAGAGCAGATAGATTTCCGGATAGGTCTGCTGAAAAATGCCGCTGACGAGAACCACCGCGGCCACCAGGAATTCCAGTAGCCGGATATAATTGGCCTGTCGCCGCACCTGCGCTTTGGCATCCTCGTGATAGCGGCGTCGTTTCTTTACTGCTTTTGTTGTTGTCATCCGGGCCTGCAAGCCTGTCTCGGGCTCCACAAGCTTACCCACTCGCGCACCGGGAAAAAAGACTGACTCGGGGATAAGGCCCGGCTCGGGTACAATGCCGGCAAAATCTTCAAGGAGACACCATGGACGCGATCGAGGCCCTGCAGGGCCGGGTTTCGGTGGCCCGGCTGGTCGAACCCGGGCCCAGCCGCGAGCAGCTGGACCAGATTCTGCGCGCCGCAATGCGGGCACCGGACCACGGTGTTCTGCGTCCCTGGCGCTTTCTGGTGCTGGAGGGCGATGCCCTGGGGCGGCTCGGTGAGATCTTTGCCCGGGCAATCCGCCATGACCAGCCCGATGTGGACGAGACCACCCTGCAGCGTATTCGCGAGAAGCCTTTCCGGGCGCCCACGGTGATTACCGCCGTGGCGGAAGTGGACCCGGACAACCGCATTCCCGTGGAAGAACAACTCCTGGCCACCGGCGCGGCGGTCCAGAACATGATGGTGGCCGCTCATGCGTTGGGGCTGGGTGCCATGTGGCGCACCGGCAGCATGGCCTTCCATCCGGAGGTCAAGCGTGGTCTGGGCTTTGCGCCCCGGGATCGCATCGTGGGTTTTGTATACCTGGGCACCCCGGCGGGGGAGCCGAAAACGGCCCCGCGGGAGTCCCCGGAGCCCTATCTGCGCACCATTCCCGGGTCCGACTCATGAGCGGGGA
>SLJS01000264.1 GCA_007135015.1 Alcanivorax sp.
AGCGGCCATGGCCGCCAACTGTATACGCCGGTTGGCGATTTCGAATTTATTCAACTTAAGCCCGAATTGATGCAAGACGGCATCGTCTGGAGCAACACGCATTTACCCTTTATGGAAGCCACTGCGGAAAAAGCGCTGATGGACTGCCTCTATGTTTCAACCAGAAAAGGCAACCGCTTTGCCAGCATGCCAGAGCTCGATATGGATGAAATCGATATCAAACGCCTTAACCGGCTAATAAGTGATGCGCCCGTGCCAAAAAGCATAAAAAACTCCATTGAAAAACAGCTTTCATACCGGACGGGATAACCACCCCGCAACAGCGATCACCGGGCACCTCTGAACAAGGCGTGAGACACAGCTGATCCGGGCGGGGTGACTACCCCTGTAAATTCGTGGCTGAGCGGTCTTGCATCTTTGCGCATGCTTGGTGGTTCCCGGCCGGAATTTGAGCGGGCTGGAAGCAAATCCGGGGCACGCACTACTTTTGCCGGCAGAGGGTATTTTTTGTTTATCCGAGCCCCGGATGGGATTTTCCCGGATCTCGCGCATCTCGTGCCGCATCTCTCTGGTCCTGATATCACTACCATTTATCCATCCCAGGGTGGGAATTGCCGAGCAATTTTGGTAGTCGTGAAAAACAGGGCTCAGGGATGCGGGGAAAGACGGTGGCCAGGACCAAGGCGCTGGACAAGTTCATGGAGCTGCTGGATTGGCAGAATCTGGGCAAGTCCTGTTTTGTCGCGGCAATGGCCCTGGGGCTGGCCAACCTGTTCGCCCTCTGGACCGCTATCACCTTTTCCTTCACCGACTTTGGTGACACCTACCTGGATCCATACTTTGCCACCATGGCGCTCGTGCTGCACACCTCCGCCATGGTTTTCTGGACGCTGGTGCTGTTGCTCGGCTTCAACCTGTACCGCCGCAACCGCAACCCGGACTGGTTCAGCTATCTGGTATTGGCTGCCTATCCGGGCTTGCTGGTGCCCGGGGCGTGGATTTATGGCTGGGCCACCCTGCCGGCGGGGTTGATTCTGGTGGGCTCCGTGCTGGTGGGCCTGGTGCTGTTCGAGTTAAAGCTGGCACGTTTTGCGCTTGCCACCGCGGCGATATTTTTTTCACTCCTGGTTGGCCTGACCATTTCTGGCCACCTTCCCTACGCGCCGCTGTTTGCCGTGCACCCACTCAGTGGTGACCAGGTTAGTCGCTACTATCTTGTCTCGGAACTGGTGCTGGCGTCGCCTTTCTTTGTTTGCAGCACGTTGATCGCAGCCATGATCATTATTAGCTGGCGCAAACGTGAGGACTTGGTCGCCCGGCTCTCGATGACCGATGAACTCACCGGCGTCTCCAACCGGCGCGCTATCATCAACACCCTGGATCACGAGCTGGCGCGCAGTCAGCGCACCGGCACACCGCTTACGCTGGCCATGCTCGACCTGGACCACTTCAAGCAGATCAACGATACCTACGGCCACGATGCCGGCGATCAGGTGCTACGGGACGTCACGCAACGACTGGAAGGCGCGCTCAGGCAAACCGATTTCATCGGGCGCCTCGGAGGCGAGGAGTTTCTGCTGATTCTTATCGGCACCTCACCGGACACTGCCACCCGGGCCCTGGAACGCTGTCGCCGGGCGGTGAGCGCCACCCCGATTCAGGCCACCAGGGATGTCTCGCTGACGGTCACCGCCAGCTTCGGCTACTGCACCGTGCAGCCAACTGCGGAAGAAGATGCCCACACTTTGCTCGTAAGGGCCGACGAAGCGCTTTATGCCGGAAAGGCAGCGGGCAGGGATTGTGTTAGCGAGTGGCAGCCCGCGTAAGGGCTGGCACTGTGGCATATGCAAACGCGCTGCGCGATTTCCGGATGCCCATCCAGCTGGCTTTTCATCCTGTGGGCCGAGCGCCATCTCCTCGGGGAAGCCATCCATAGTAACGGTAACCCCCGCCCCCGGCTCCACTGGAACCGCAGCAGTTCGAAAATTCCGGGGTCCTCGGCCGCATCACCGAACGTCCTGACGCAGCCATTCCGACCAGCCGCCGCGCTGGCGGCTTACTGCCTCCAGAACATCGGCGACAACAGTACAAGGATGGTGAAGATCTCCAGGCGCCCGAGCAGCATGCCCAGGCACATGACCCACTTGGCGGTGGTGGAGATGCCGGCGTAGCCGTCGGCAACGCCAGCGATGCCCACGCCCAGGTTGTTCAGTGAGGCGGCGGTGGTCGACAGGGCCGTGGTGGAGTCCATGCCCGTGCCCATGAAGATGAACGCCATGATAATGGCGATAAAGAGGTAGACCCCCACAAAGCCCCATACCGCGTGGAGAATCCGGTCATCCACGGGGCGGTTGCCGAAGCGCAGCGCAAAGACGCCGCTGGGATGAATCAGTCGGCGCACTTCGCGCATGCTGTGCTGGAAGATCAGCCCGGGGCGCACCACCTTCAGCCCCGCCGCGGTGGAACCCGCGCAGCCGCCCACGAAACTGATCATCACCAGGAAATAGGGAACAAAGCCCGGCCAGGCGCTGGCGTCGGTGGTGGTCAGGCCGGTGCCGGTGCCGAAGGAGACCACCTGGAAGAGGGTCTCACGAAAGGTTGCGCTTCCGTCCGTGTAGGCACCCCAGGCCCAGAGCGCGCCGGCAGTGATGACGATGTAGGCAAGCAGCAGCATTATGAACAGACGGAATTCCGGGTCCAGCACATAGGCCAGCAGGCTTCTGCTGCGCACCGCCGCGAAGTGAAGCGCGAAGCTGATGGTCGCCAGGATCATGAAGGTGATGGCGATAAGCTCGACCGCCAGGCTGTCGTACACGGCGAAACTCGCATCGTGCATGGCAAGGCCGCCCGAGGACACAGTGGTAAAACTGCCGCCGATGGCTTCCAGCCAGTCCATGCCCGCCATGCGATACAGCACCGCGCAGGCAATGGTAAAGAAGATATAGATGTACCAGAGGCTCTTGGCGGTCTCGGCGATGCGCGGGGTGAGCTTGGCCTCCTTCATGGGGCCGGGAATCTCGGCCTTGTACAGCTGCATGCCGCCGACGCCCAGCATGGGCAGGATGGCGATGGCCAGGATGATGATGCCCATGCCGCCGAGAAAATGCAGCTGCTGGCGGTAGTAGCGTATCGACTGGGGCAGCTCCTCGATGCCGGAGAGCACACTCGAGCCGGTGGTGGTCAGCCCGGATGTGGATTCGAATACTGCGTCGGTGACGCTCAGGTCCGTGGCCGGGCTGATCAGAAACGGCAGCGCCCCGCTGCCACTGAGCACCACCCAGAAAAGGGTGACCACCAGAAAGCCGTCGCGGGTCTGCAGTTCCGCGCGCTGGCGCATGAAAGGCATCCACAGCAGCAGCCCGCCCGCCAGCAACAGTCCGAATGAGATCAGAAACGGCAGCTCGCCGTCTTCGGCGAAGTACCAGGAAACCGCGGCAGGCGGGATCATGGTGAAACTGAACACCATGAGCAGCAGTCCGCAAATCTTTCCGATCAGCCCGCCGTGCATGTTGGCCATGCTCCCTAGAAGAAGGTGAAGCCCACCTGGAAGAGTCGTTCCACGTCGCGAATGTGGCGCTTGTCGATCAGGAACAGGATGACATGATCGCCGGGCTCCACCACCACGTCGTCATGGGCGATCAGCACCTTTTCGCCGCGCACGATGGCACCGATGGTCGCGCCCTCGGGCAGGTCGATCTCCTCGAGCCGGCGGCCGACCACCTTCGAGTTGCTGCGGTCACCGTGGGCGATGGCCTCGATGGCCTCGGCCGCGCCCCGGCGCAGCGAGTGCACGTTGACCACCTCGCCGAGGCGCACATGGCGCAGCAGGGTGCCGATGGTGGCCTGCTGTGGAGAGATGGCGATGTCGATGTCATGACCCTGCACCAGGTCCACGTAGGACGGGTTGTTGATCAGTGTCATCACCTTGCGCGCGCCCAGGCGCTTGGCCAGCAGCGAAGCCATGATATTGGCCTCGTCGTCGTTGGTCAGCGCGCAGAAGACATCGGTGTTCTCGATGTTGGCGCGGATCTGCAGGTCCCGCTCGGTGGCGAGCCCGTTGAGCACCACGGAGCGCTGCAGGGTCTCGGAAAGGGTCTGTGCCCGCCGGCGGCTGCGTTCCAGGACCTTGATGATATAGCGCTGTTCCAGATTGCGGGCCAGCCGGTAGCCGATGTTGCCCCCGCCGGCAATGACGATGCGCTTGTAGCCGTGTTCCAGTCTGCGCAGCTCGCTCATCACGGCGCGGATGTCATTGCGCGCGGCCACGAAGAAGACTTCGTCGTCCGCTTCGATGACGGTGTTGCCCTCGGGGATGATCGGGCGGTTGCGCCGGAAGATGGCCGCCACCCGGGTGTCCACATTGGGCATGTGCTTGCGCAGCTCGCGAAGCTGGTTGCCCACCAGCGGGCCGCCATAGAAGGCCCGCACCGCCACCAGCTGCACCTTGCCCTCGGCGAAGTTGAGCACCTGCAGTGCTCCGGGGTGATCGATCAGCCTGTGGATGTAGTCGGTGACGATCTGCTCGGGGCTGATGGTCAGGTCAATGGGGATGGCGTGATTGCCGAAGAGGTTGCCCCGTCGCGGAAAGTACTTGCGGCTGCGGATCCGGGCAATCTTCTTGGGGGTGCGGAACAGGGTATAGGCCACCTGACAGGCGACCATGTTCACTTCGTCACTGTTGGTCACCGCCACCAGCAGGTCCGCGTCCTGGGCGCCCGCTTCACGCAGCACCGAGGGCCAGGAACAGTGGCCGGCCACGGTCTTGATGTCCATGCGGTCGCCTAGCTCGCGCAGACGATCGCGGTCCAGGTCCACAACGGTGATGTCGTTGCGTTCGCCGGAAAGGTTCTCCGCGACGGTGCCGCCCACCTGGCCGGCGCCGAGAATGATGATCTTCATAGGCGGGCTTCCGACCCCGTTTCCCGGTCAGTTGCGTTTCCTGTGCAGCCGGGCGAAATAGAAACCGTCCTGGCCCCCGGTCTGCGGAAGCAGCTGCACACCCGTGCGGGCGGCATTGGCCGGCCCTGGTGCATGCGTGTCCTCACTGGCGTCCGGATGATCCCCCAGAAATGCGCGCACCACCTGCTCGTTCTCCTGCGCCAGCGCGGAACAGGTGGCATAGACCAGCGCCCCGCCCGGTCGTATGAGCGGCCATAATGCCCCCACCATGCGTAGCTGTAAACCGGCCAGCTCCCTGATGTCCGAGGCCCGTCGGTGCCACTTGCTGTCGGGCTGGCGGCGCAGGATGCCGGTGGCCGAACAGGGTGCGTCCAGCAGGATGGCGTCGAAGGGCTCGCCGTCCCACCATTGCTCGGGCCGGGTGGCGTCGCCGGCGAGCAGGGTTGCCTCCGCGTCCAGGCGTTCCATGTTTTCCCGTACCCGCTCGAGCCGGCCGGCGTCGCGCTCCAGCGCCACCAGCTCCGCCCCGGGAAAGCGCTCGGCGATCTGGCCGGTCTTGCCGCCGGGGGCGGCGCAGGCGTCCAGTATTCGCCCGCCCGCCGGGACTTCGATCTGCTCCACGGGAAGCTGGGCGGCTTCGTCCTGCACGGAAAACAGCCCGTCCGCGAAGCCGGGCAGCTGCTGCACCGGTAGGGACTTCTCCAGATACAGGCTCCAGGGTGAAAGCCGGCCCGGTGTGGCATGGATGCCTGCTTCTTCCAGCATGGCCAGCGCTCCGGCCCGGTCGAGCCGGCGGCGGTCGAAGCGCAGGGTCATGGGCGGCGCCGTGGCCGAGGCCCGGGCCATGTCTTCGGCCTGCTCCGGCCAGTCCTGCTGCCACTGCTTCCAGAGCCAGTCCGGCAGGGACCAGGCCACTGCGGGAGCCAGCCCGGCCCGCACCGCTGTGGCGTCGGTGCTGGTGGCCTTGCGCAGCACAGCATTGACCAGCCCGGTGGCCCAGGGGCACTGGAGCTTGCGGCAGATGTCCGGCCAGGCGTTGACCACCGCGTGGGGCGCGCGCTCGCTGAACCAGAGTTCGTGGAGCCCGCAGAGAATGGCCAGGCGCACCGGCCGGGCCTTGTTGCGAAGCGGGCGGTCCAGCTGCGCCTCCAGCCAGTGCTCGAGCAGCCGGAAGTTGCGGCAGACCCCGAAACACAGGTCCATGAACAGGCCCCGGTCGCGGTCTTCCAGTGAGCCCGTGGCGCTGGCCAGCGCCAGGCGCAGGCTGGCGCCCTCGCCCCGGGCCGGCAGCACCTCCAGCAGGGTCTCCACCGCCTGGCGGCGCGGATCAGGTCCCGCCAAGGCGCTCTCCCGGCTGAATGAAATCGGGCCGGCCGTGAAGCAGATCCCCCACCGTCATGGCCCGCTTGCCCGGGCGCTGCACGCGCAGCAGGCGCAGCGCGCCCTCGCCGGCGGCCACGTCGATTCCCTCGTCCGAAGCGCGAAGCACTTCTCCGGGGGTTCCCTCGCCGGCGACGGGCGCGGCTTCCTGGATGCGCAGGGTCTCGTTGCGGCACTCCGTCCAGGCCACCGGCCAGGGATTGAAGGCCCGCACCTGGTGCGCCAGCTCCGGTGCCGGCCGCCACCACTCGATGCGCCCGTCACGGCGTTCGAGCTTGTTGGCGTAGGTGACGCCCTCGGCCGGCTGTGGCCGGGCGGCGGCCAGGTAGCCGGGCAGGTCCTCGAGCACCGTCAGCAGGGCCCTTGCACCCAGCTCCGCCAGGCGGTCGTGGAGGCTGCCGCCGGTGTCGTCGTCATGGATGGGGGTGGTCAGGCTGTGAAGCATGGGTCCGGTGTCCAGGCCTTTCTCCATCTGCATGATGGTCACTCCGGTTTCCGTGTCGCCAGCGGCAATGGCCCGCTGAATCGGCGCCGCGCCGCGCCAGCGCGGCAGCAGCGAGCCGTGTACGTTGATGCAGCCGTAGCGGGGAATGGCCAGCACCTTCGGGGGTACCAGCAGCCCGTAGGCCGCCACCACCATCACGTCCGGTTCCAGCGCCTCCAGTTGCCGGCGGATGTCCGCGCCACGGAGCTTCTCCGGTTGCAGCACGGCCAGTTCGCGCTCCCGGGCCAGCCGGGTGACCGGCGAAGGCTGCAGGTGGCGGCCGCGGCCGGCGGGCCGGTCCGGCTGGGAGAGCACCGCCTCCACCCGGTGACCCGCTTCAAGCAGGGCCTCCAGGCTGCGTGCGGCGAACTCCGGTGTGCCGGCGAACACGATGCGTGGACGGTCCGGCTTCTCCTGCTGCTGTGGAGCCATGTTGCGGGTCCTGTCTGGGGGATTAAAAGGAGGCTCAGGCGGAAACGCCCTGGCGGTGCACCTTTTCCAGCTTCTTGCGGATGCGGCTGCGCTTGAGCCGGGAGATATGGTCCACGAACAGCCGGCCGTTGAGGTGGTCGATCTCGTGCTGCAGGCAAACGGCCAGCAGGCCGTCGGCTTCCATCTCGAAGGGCTGGCCGTCGCGGTCCAGGGCCCGGACCCGGACCCGGGCGGGGCGCTCGACGCGCTCGTGGAAGCCCGGCACGGACAGGCAGCCTTCCTCGTAGCCCTCGCGCTCGTCGGTCAGCGGCTCCACCTCCGGGTTGATGAAGACCATGGGCTGGTCCCGTTCCGGGGAAATATCCAGCACCAACAGGCGCTTGTGGACGTTCACCTGGGTGGCGGCCAGCCCGATGCCGTCGGCTTCGTACATGGTCTCGATCATGTCATCGATCAGCCCGCGAAGCCCGTCATCCACCGTCTCCACGGGCCTGGCCACGGTCCGCAGACGGGGGTCGGGGAATTCCAGAATCTCGAGTTTGGCCATCAACTGTTCCTGCAACTTGTAGTGGTACTCTAAATTTGGTTGCTAACCCCATGATCATATTGCTAATATCAAACGCAAACCGCCTCCGCTTTCCGCATGGGGGCCCTGATGTCAAGGCGGTCACGGACATGCCAATAATGATAAAAGGAAACCGGTAATGATGAAATCATGCCTGCGCGCGCTTTTTGCCGGCCTGCTGGTTGCCGTGACCGGATCGGCCGTCTCCCAGCCCGAAATGCGCGAGAACGCGCCGGATGTCTATTACGTTGAGGCCGGCGATACGCTCTGGGATATTGCCGCACGCTTTCTGGAAAGTCCCTGGCAATGGCCGGAACTCTGGCATGGCGCCGAGGACGTGGAAAACCCCCATCTGATCTACCCCGGCGACGTGATCCGGCTTCGCTATGTGGAAGGCGAGCCCCAGCTGGTGGTCGAGCGTGAGCCCGAACGGGAAGAGCCGGCGCGGCCCGTGCGCCCCGTTCCTGATGATCCCACGGACCTGAGGGTGGTGCGTGTTTCCCCGGAGATGCGGGAAACCTCCCTGGAAGATGCCATTCCCGCCATTCCGTTGCGCCAGATCCGCACCTATCTTCGTGACGCGCTGGTGGTGACCGCCGAAGAGATCGCCGAAGCCCCCCATGTGGTGGGCGGCCAGGACGGTCGGGTGGCCTTTGGCCAGGGCGACCGGGTGTACGCCCGCGACCGGGAGAACCGCTGGGAGGGCCTGCTCAGGGATTACGGTTTCTATCGCGTGGGTGAGCGTTACGTGGACCCGGAGACCCAGGAAGTGCTCGGCTACGAAGCGCTGGAAATCGGCCGTGGCCGGGTCACCGACCACCAGGACGAGTTGATCACCCTGCAGGTGCAGCGCTCCAGCGAGGAAATTCGCGAAGAGACCCGTCTGTTCGCCACCCGCCAGGCGCGGCTGCAGTCGATGTTTCATCCGTCGGCGCCCGACGAGGAGATCGAGGGGCGGATCATCCGTTTCTTTGACCGGCTCAACAGCGTAGCCCGCCATGATGTGGTGGTGATCAACAAGGGCGAGCGTGATGGCCTGGCCGAAGGCAATGTCCTGCGGGTGATGCAGTCCGGCGAGCGGGTACGCGACCGGGTGCACGACGACATGGTCAGCCTGCCCGACACCCGTGCCGGGCTGATGATCCTGTTCAATGTGCATGAGAAGGTGTCCTTCGGTCTGATCATGGAATCGAGCCGACCCATCTTCATGCATGACAGGGTGGTTTCACCCTGATCCGGTACGTCGCCGGAGCGGGCGGCGCTCCGGCCAGTGAAACCGGGGCAGACATGTGATCTTTCTTGCCCTGAGAGCAACGGCAGGAGCCGTTCCGTGCAACAGAACATGGAGGGCCCATGGACGGGCAGATGCAACGCCTTTCACTGGCGATTTCCTTTGAACGCAACTCCTCGCTTCTCGGCAAACTGCTTCGCGAGCATGAATCCGTCGAGAGGCTGGCGCGCGAGCCCGCCCTGCTGCGGCCCTGGCGCAAGAGACTTTCCCCTGTGCCCGATGCCGGCGCACTCCATGCCCGGCTGAACGCCCTGCGCGAACAGGGCTGGTCGCTTCTGGCCCTGGGTGACCCGGACTACCCTCCCCTGCTGGCCGAGCTTCCGGATGCACCGGGTGTGCTCTTCGTGCGCGGGGACAGCTCCTGTCTGTGCTCGCCGCAACTGGCCCTGGTCGGCGCCCGCGGCGCCTCGCCGGAGGGGCTCGGCCATGCCCGCCGCTTTGCCCGGAAACTCGCCGGGGCCGGATTCGTGATCACCAGTGGCCTGGCACGGGGCGTGGACGCGGCTGCCCATGAAGGCGCGCTGGAGACGGGCCGCAGCCTGGCGGTGCTGCCCGGTGGCCCGGACCGGGTCTATCCGGCGTCCCACGCGGGCCTGGCCGAGCGCCTGGTCGCCGCCGGCGGCGCGCTGGTCACGGAGTTTCCCCCGGGTATCCGGCCCCTGCGCGCCAGCTTCCCCCAGCGCAACCGCATTATCAGCGGCCTTTCCCTCGGGACCATCGTGGTGGAGGCAGCCCTGCGCAGTGGCTCGTTGATCACCGCCCGGCTGGCAGCGGAACAGGGCCGCGAAGTCTTCGCCGTGCCCGGCTCGCTGAACAATCCCATGAGCCGGGGCTGCCACCGGCTTCTGCGGGACGGAGCCAACTGGCTGGAAAGTCTCGAAGACATTCAGCAGGTCTTCCCCGCGCTGACGCTGATGGCCGAGGGCGCTGCCGACAGGGACACCGCAGCAGAAGACACCGCGGACGCGCCCCCCGACCGGCATCCCCTACTCGCCCATTTTGTCTCCGGCGTGAACACCCCGGATCAGCTTGCCGAGCGAAGTGGCCTGCCGGCCGCGGAACTCGCCGGGACCCTCACGGAGCTGGAGCTCGACGGCCGCATCGTGCGGATTCCGGGTGGCTACAGCCTTGCGGGAGGTGGCGGGTTCAATAGAACGCCTTGAACAGCCCGGAAATGTGCCCCCGCTCCGGTTTACTTCCTGTGTCCTGGTAAAGCCCATACAGGGCCAGGATCAGCTCCGCCTTGCGGGCCGGAGGTAATGTGGCCTGGCTGGCGTGCGCAACCTCCTCGATCAGGTGCAGCAGAGCGCGCAGGAGCTCCTCGTCCGGGCCGTCAGCAGTTTCGCTCCGGGCGCGCCTGACCCCATGGAAGAATACCGTCCCTTCACCGGTCATGAGCCAGTGTGCGTCAATGCCCATCTGTGCCAGCCCGGCGATTACCCGCCCTCCGGGCACTTTCCGCCCGGCTTCATAATCCTGCCAGGAACGCAGGCGACTGCCGGCGGCTTCGGCCATGTCCTTCTGGGAATACCCGAAAGCTTCCCTCGCCTGCTTCAGCCGGCCTGCCAGACCTTCTTTATGCAGAGACACTTGTAAGCTCCCCCGAACCACCCATTCTGCAGCGCGCCTCAAAGAGCGTTGAAAGGACGCCTTTTGGCGCGTAATATCCGCGTGCTAAACAAGGTCATTCTGTGCCGGCTTCCCTATGCATCTGTGTCTGGACGAAAAAACCCGAGCGTTGCTTTCGGATCCCGCCGGCAACTACGAAAAACGTCGGGCCTGGGTGATATTCCAGCTGAAGTTGCGGGGGAAATCCCTTGCCGCCCTGGCAACTGAGTGCGGGGTTACACGGCAGCAGGCCCAGAAGGCAATGGCAATTCCGTACCCCCGGATGGAGAAACAGATTGCCGAGGCGCTCGGGCTGGCCCCCGAGGAGCTCTTCCCCGAGCGTTATCGGGCTGACGGTCTGCCCAATCGAAAACGGGGGCGACCCGGAAAAAAATCTGGTGTCCGGTCACCCCGGCGTCTAGTTAATCAGGCCGGGGGTGCGGCGTAAACCCGGATACCTGAGCAGGGTTGGCGGGTTGCCTTCAAGGGCGAATGACAGGGGGATTATCTTCTGTGTTTCGACCGGGATCCGGGCTTGAGACAGGCACGCCTGATAGCGCGTAATAAATGTCCCTTAGACCTGCCTTGACAGTGGCACTTTAGCCTGACCATAATTCCAATTCCCATGCTGCCGGTGCGGGTATCCGCATTGTGCCCGACTGCCTTTCTTCCCGGTGCGGCTTGCCCGGGAGATGCGAGCCGGAGGGGCGGGGACCACCGAACG
>SLJS01000115.1 GCA_007135015.1 Alcanivorax sp.
AGACCCTTTCCAGGGTCGAAAAATCGGCGTCGGAATTCACCCTTCTGTCTCGACAGGAATGTCTCTCTTCAACCACACCGTCCCCGGCACAGCCGCAATCAACTGCTTCACGGTACGAAGAACGTAAAGATTCAAGGACCAGACTCCCTCATGTCAGGTTCGGGGCTGCGCTGGATGGGCACTGTTTTAACACGGAGGCCACGGAGAACACACGGAGGCCACGGAGGTTGTGTTTTTCGAAATTCTTGCACTCCGTGTTCTCCGTGCAGCCTCCGTGAACTCCGTGTCACAAATCGGCGTCGGAATTCACCCCATCTGTCGAGGCTGGAAAGCCTCTCCTACAGCAGGGCCCGTTCGACCCGCCCATGGCATTGCGCGGCAATCTCGCGAAACTCCTCTGACAAGCGAGGCTCCTCACGCAACCGATCCCAATAGGCGAGGGCATGACTGCCACTGTCACGCCACTGCGCGAGACCGCTTAACCGCGAGGCAATGGGTGGCTGATAGTCGGGGACCGGAACTTCACCACGAATCGGGGCATAGGCCATGGGCAGCATGTCGTAGACCGGATGCAGTTGAAACCCCGAGCCGCCAGGCAACAGGCTTATATTGCCCGGATGGCGGTCGTTGTTTGCGATCCAGGCACCGAAGAGATCCAGCCATTCGATTCGCGCACGGGTGTCCGCATCAATAAGGCCCCGTTCAGCCAACCCACTGGCGATCCGGGACCAGGATGCACCCGTACCGACGAATTCCATGTCCACCACCGTGAGGGTGACACTGGCCCGCCTTCCGAACTCGCCAAGCCGGTCAAAGCGAGGAACCTCCAGGAAGATACGCCCGTCGTGATGGTGAATTTCGGCCGCCACAGCCGCTACCCCGGCGTTCCGCAGGCAGGCCAGCGCATGCCATTCGGCAATCAACAGGTCCTGCCAACGCCGCGCCTCGGGGCCGCCTCCCCGGGGCGAGAATTTCACCAGGACATGGCCGGCATCCGCGGCAAAGGCTGCAAACTTGGGTTGCTCTCCGCCCGCCGACGAACCGGCGTGATCGCCGCCGATAACGGCATCCGCCATCTCCGCATAATGCCGCCCCCGCTCGGAGACGACATCGGGACGGCGTCGGAGGAAACGTTCCACGGCCGCCTCACCGAGCAGCAGATTGCCCGGCACATCCTCGCCATGTTGAAGCAGGAAGCGACCGACGGTATCCGCATCCCAGTAATCCGGGTTGGCCGGCCAGCCGGCATTCCGTTCGAGCCACTGGCCGATCCGGCGGCCGAGAAAACCCTGGGGTCGAAGATCTTCCAGAAACCAGGGCAGGTCCTCGTAGATCCCGTCTCCACCATCGCCGAGCAGCCAGGCTTCGGAGCCGTCCGTCTCGACAAAAAAGCCTTCCGGAGCGACGGCGTGGAGGGTTGCAATCTGCTCCACCTGTCCGCTTTCCGAGACCGCGAACACCGGCTGGCGATCCCTGGATCCGAAGACCTCACGGCGCGCCGCATAGCGGGCCCGGGGACCGGCCCCCACTCGCAGCAGCCCGTCCCCGGCGCGGCGGGCCTGCCGCGAGAGCGTCGGCTGGCTAATATCGAGCGCCGTGCGGATTTCGGCCGGGGTCATCCATCCCCGGCGACGCAACAGCTCCAGCAATTCCACGGCCATCGGCTAGTCCCCGGTGAGCCCCACTTGAATGGGTCTATGAATGGGTATCACGAAAAGAATATAGCCGGATTTTTCTGTAAAAACAATGAGATTTCAGACTCCCACCTCAGAAACCGTGCATTTCATGAATGGGTGCCCGGTTGGTGGGCGATCTCAATCCAGGGGATTTCGCTCCGGGTTGGGGCTTCGTTGGACCGGGGCAGTTTCAACACGGAGAGCACGGAGGGGACACGGAGATCACGGAGAAATTCCTTGTTACAAGACTACTCGGACCAGGCCATCTCTCAGGCGGCTGGCGTTGAAATTCAGGAGCAGGCCGCTTCGCAGGCCCGATGAGCGAAGATAACTGAGTACCTGGGCCCGGTGGAGCCCGGTCAGGCGTTCAACACTCTTGAGCTCGAGGATAAGCTCTTCCTCGACCAGAAAATCCACTCGATAGCCGCATTCAAGACGAATATTCTTGTACGTAACCGGTACCGCGTGCTGACGCCTGAATTCAATCCCCGCGAGGGACAACTCATACGCCAGACACTGTTCATAAGCGGATTCCAGCAATCCCGGGCCCAGCGTCCGATGCACCTCAAGCGCACACCCGATCACCTGCTCATTCAACTCCCTGTTGACCGCCCCCACGGTCTCCCCCTTCATAATCCCTCCGTGGTCTCCGTGTATCCTCCGTGACCTCCGTGTCAATCAATACAGCCTGTCCGAGGCCCGCAATCCCAAAGTGCCGCTGTCCGTCAAATTGCAGGTCATCCGCTTCGTTCCAGGCACGCTATTTAACACGGAGAACACGGAGAAGCACGGAGAACGCGGAGATGAGTCTTTTGTTTAAACCATTATCCCTCCGTGGTCTCCGTGTATCCTCCGTGACCTCCGTGTTGAAAAACAGCCTATCTGAACCCCCCGGCCACCAAAGTCCGCAAAACCCCATCATCCATGTAGGCTTTCATCCAAGCGGGTAGCGCTCCGGATCCAGCGAATGCATCGCTTCTCCGACAATACGGCGAACGTCCTCAACCCCCGCCTCGCGGAGATTGTTATCCGCCCGTCCGGGCTTGATCATCCGGTCGGTGAGAGCCATGGCGGCATCACGGTCGGGAACATAACGAGCAAAGAACCCGGGAAACCCTACTTCCTGGAACATGGCATCCAGGGCATCCCGGAAGGCAGGAATATCCTCATGCCCGACCGAGCGGGCGAGATGAATCAGGCGACCGTCATCGGCCTCGGCATTGAATGCCAGCA
>SLJS01000023.1 GCA_007135015.1 Alcanivorax sp.
ATGCTCCTGCCCGGGGCTTTCCTGGAGGCGGCGGAGCAGGGTGGCCTGCTCAGGCAGCTGGGCGAATGGGTGCTGGACAGGGCAGCCTCGGAGCTTGCGCAGCTGCATGCCAACGGCCATCGCCTGCCCATGATGGTCAACCTCGGTGCCCGCCAGCTTGACGCCGAAGGCGATGCGCAGCGGCTGCTGAATATCGTCCAGCCCCGGCTGGCCCCTTCCTGGATCGAGCTGGAGGTTACCGAGGATTCACTTCTGGGGGCTCCGCCGGCGGTGGAGTCCTGCCTGCGCAAGCTCCACGGTCACGGCTTCCATCTCGGCATCGATGATTTCGGCACCGGCCATTCATGCCTGAACCGCCTGCGCGGGATTCCCTTCCGAAGCCTGAAGGTGGCCCCGGCATTTGTCGCCGAGATCGACCCGCCCGGCAAGGGCGATGTGATGGTGCAGGCTCTGCTTCAGCTTGCCGAAAATCTCTCGCTTCGCGCCATTGCCGAGGGCATCGAAACCACCGAGCAACTGCAAGCGCTGCGACAACTGGGTTGCCGCTACGGCCAGGGGACACGGCTTTCGCAACCGCTGCCCGCCGCAGACCTGGAGGCCTTTCTCGCGTCATCGGCATCCACGTCCTCCGGGGATTCGTCTTGCGAAGAATCCTGATCCGTTCGTCCGCTGCAAGAATCTCCGGAAAGACGGTTTACCGCGGATCATCCCTCACGCCCCCGCCAGATCGTACAGCGCCACGGCCACGGTCTCGCTTTCATCTCCCAGCCAGAGCTGGCCGTCCTGGACCAGTGCGTTGAGCCGCATCTGTCGCCGGGCCAGCTTTGCCAGGGCTTCCCCGGAGGCGGGGTCCACCTGAAGCGTGCGCAGATTGGCGAAGCGGGTCAGTGTGCTGCCCAGGCTCTTCTGCCAGGCCAGCGGTGCCTGACGGCCATGACAGTAGACGATCACCCTGCGCGCCTGACCACAGGCCTTGCGCAGACGTTTCTCGTCCGGCTGGCCCAGCTCGATCCACTCGTCGATGGTGCCGTCAGGATTGTGGCGCCACAGGTCGGGTTCGTCGGTGGACGACAGCCCGCGGGTAAAGGTCAGGTCTTCATGGGCGTGCAGCGCAAACGCCATTACCCGCAACATCATGCGCGCCTCGGTTTCGGACGGATGCAGGGCGATGGTCAGCGCGTGGGTCGCGTAATAGTCCCGGTCCATGTCGGAGACAACAAGCTCCGCCTTGTGGATGGTGGATTTCAGGGCCATGCGTGGTCTCCATGGTATGAAACTCGCCGCATACCAGCCGGCGTAATCCGGACCACCATATAGCCGTTACGGCCGATCCATGACCTGAAAGGCTTCGGTCCAGGCAGTGATGGAAAGCAGCCCGTGACGTCCGGCGCCGCCGACGATCACCATGGCGTTCTCGAACACGACACCGTCGGCGCCATGGACCGCCAGCGGCGGACTGGAGGCGGGCCGCCATTGCGGATCATCTTCGCCGGTGTCGAGCACCCAGTGACGGTCGAAGATTCCGCCTCCCCAGAAGGCCGGCTCTTCGCCGCCGAAGATGTAGATGCGCCCGTCGATTACCCCTTCGGCGGCGCCGCTGGTCACGTCCGGAAGCGCCGGGCCGGCGGTCCATTCATCTTCGGCGGGGTCATAGATATCCACCCGAGCCATGCTCTCCGGTGCCCGTCCGCCAATGGCCCAGATGCGGTCCTCGACGACCACCACGGAAAGGTGATCACGGGCCTCGGGAATGGGCGCGGCTTCCCGCCACTGTTCCTCTCCGGGCTGATAAACAAGCGTTGTGCCGCTTTCTCCGAAACCGCCCACCACATACAGACGTCCGTCGTACTCGACCATCCGGTGACCCCAGCGCGCCTCGGGCAGCGGCGGCAACGCCTCCCAGGCATCGTCGCCCGGTTTCCATTGCCAGACATCCGTGGCCCCCTGCCAGGGGTCGCCATCGAGGGTCTCGGCCCCGCCGGAGAGCACCACCCGGCCGTCCAGCACCGCCGCCGAGGCATGGTGGCGCGGCCCCGGCAGCGCCGGCCCGGCCTTCCAGGCGCGGGCGTCCGAATCGAAAACGAAGACGTCGTCGACCACCCTGCCCCAGCCGGCAATGCCGGAGAGCACCACGAGTTGCTCGCCTCCGTCGTCGCGGGGAACCGAAACGGTGGCCAGCTCCCCGAAGGGCTTCGGCAGCTCAGGCCCCAGCGACCAGGCCTCTCGCTCCGTGGGCGTGGGCGGCAGGATACGACAGCCGGTGAGTACAAGTGCCAGCACTGAAGCCCCAATGGCCATTCGGCGCGCTGTATGCAAGCTGTCCGTCATGGCAACCTCCCTCCTTTCCCGGTCGGACTCATCCCTGTGGCATGATGCAACACAAGGTACCGGACCAGAACGCCGGCCTGATTTTCTGGCACGCCGGGAATTATTGAAGGAAAACCCATGGTACGACACTTTTCGCCGGGGCTGCTGGTGGGGACGCTGTTCTTCGCCATTTCGCTCACGCCCACATTGCTGCCGCGCACGGACCTTGTCCAGGGAATCATTTCCGGGCTGTCACTGGCCGCCGGATACGGGATCGGTGTGCTCGGCCACGGGCTGTGGCGCTATCTTGAACTGCCCGCATTCAGAGCCCGGGTACGACGGGTCGTCCAATGGGTGGCCACGGGCCTGTGCATACTGCTGGCCATCGTTTTTCTGTGGCGCGCCAGTGAATGGCAGAACGATGTACGCGTACTCATGGGGATGGAAGAGGCGGGCAGTGTGCAGCCGCTGGTGGTCGGTGGCGTGGCGCTGGCGGTCTTTCTGGTGTTGCTGGTGGCCGGCAGGCTGTTCCGGTGGGCCTTTCTGTTGCCGTCGCGAAGGCTCAGACACTATATCCC
>SLJS01000363.1 GCA_007135015.1 Alcanivorax sp.
CACCGTCAACGGACTGCTTGAATAAAACTCAAGGCCGTCAGTCTCGCTCCCCGAAATCATTCCTGTTTTCTTGGCGTGCTTGGCGGCTTGGCGGGATCAATAATTGATCTTCCCGTTACCCGCGAATTCTGCCTAGGAGCCCTATTTTTCAATCTCCCGGATCACCGGCATTTCGATTTCATCGCCGGGGTGCAACAACGTGAAGTCCAGGTCCGGGTTGTACTGGCGCAGCAGCCAGACGGGTACGTCCGTTGCGGGTTCGGTCAGGGTCCAGAGGCTGTCTCCGCGTTCCACCCGATAGGTACGGGTGTCTTCAATGTTGTAGCGTTCGAAGAAGGCTGCCTGTAATTCGCGGTGATAGCGCCTGCGCCGTTCTTCGAACTGCTCCGCCGTGACCTGGCTCAGATCCAGCTTGACGCGCTGGTTGAGCACCAGCGGCGTGTGAAAGTTCATGTTGTTGATCCGGCGCAGGTCACTGGCGCGCACGTCCAGCCAATCCGCGTAATGTCCCAGGGTCTCCGCCGCCTGCACCTCGATGGTGTTGTCATCGGCCACGTCGTAGTCGGCCGGGTCGGAGGCGAGCTCATCCGCTTCGGACTGAGTCATCTCCGCTGCGATGTCGCCGGCAATCCTTGGTTCCGGTTCACGCGATTCCGGTGGCCGCACCGCGGAGGCGCGACGACCCACGCCTGCTACCCGCATCACCTGCTGTGCGATCTGGTTGGCGGGATCTCCGTTGAAGTGGTTCGCTGCCACGACCAGCGGCTCTTCCGGCACGTCGCTCGGCTCGGGCTCGGCCGGTTTAGCCTCTGCCGTGGCGGGCTCTTCCGCCGCCGGGGAAGGCGCCGGCTCTTCAGGCACCGCGGCCGCCACATCCTCGCCAGTGCGGCCGTCCACCCGCAGGGTCATGCCCGCGCGGATGGGGCGCTCCGGGTCAATGCCGTTGGCGGCGGCCAGCGCGCTGGTGCTCATGCCCGCGCGGTGTGCGATTTCGGAGAGCGTGTCGCCCCGGCGGACGGTATAGCGTTCGCTGGCGATGGGTTCCGCCTCGCCTTCCACGGGCAGGCGCAGTGTCTGGCCGGCGCGAATCTGGTGCCGGTTGCGCAGGTTGTTCAGTGCCACAAGTTCCTGCGTTGTCGTGTTGTAGCGGGCCGCGATGGTGGAAAGGGCATCGCCACGTTGCACGGTATGTTCCCGGTCCGGGATCTGGGCAAAGTAGCGCCGTCCCTCGTCGATTCGTGCGAGCACTTCCCGTGGTGCCGGATGTTCCTCACCGGCGGGAAGGCGCAGCCTGTAGCCCCGGGGAAGGCGCTTCTGTCCGTTCCAGACCGGGTCACGCAGGCCCCGGTTCAGCTCCCGAAGTGTTTCCCGGCTTGCATCAGTAGCTTCCAGCACGGCGCTGATCGGCGTGTAAAACGGCAGCTCCACGGTTTCGCTTTTCAGCGGTGCGTGCCGGTCCAGTTCACCGAAGTATTGGTCCGCGTTACGGTCCACATACACCGCGGCCAGAAAGGCCGGGTAGAAGTTGCGCGAGGCGAAGCCCCAGTTGCGGCCCCGGTAGTCGCGGATCAGATCGGCGATGTTTTCGGAACCGGCTTCGCGCACCGCCCGACGTATGCCGGCAAGGCCATGATTGTAGGCGGTAATGGCCTGGGCCCAGTCCTCGGTTACCGAATGGTTGTGCCGGAGCATGCGACCCGCCGCTTCGGTCGCGGCGAAGGGGTCCATGCGCTGGTCGACCACATGATCCACGCGCATGTAGCGCTTGCCGGTGGGCCGGGTGAACTGCCAGATGCCGGCCGCACCCACCCGGGACCAGGCATTCGGATTGAACGAGGACTCCACATGGGGCAATGCGGCCAGTTCCCGTGGCAGCTCCATGTCATCCAGGGTCTCGAGCATGAAGGGCATCCAGGCGCCGGAGCGGATCAGCCCTTCGCGAAAGCGGTCGGCCTGCCCCAGCTGGAAGCGGATATTGTTGACTGCCCGCTGCAGCTGATCGTTGGTCACATCATCGGGGAACAGGGACAGCACTCGCTGCTCTTCGTTACTCAGCCCTTCACGCTTGCCGCCGGCCAGGGTGCGCAGGACCTCCTTGTAATGAGTCCGGCGGCGGTTGATCTTGCGCTCGCGGGAGGGATGCCAGAGGTTTTCCGTGAACGAGAGGGTTTCATAGATGACCGACAGGTTGTCCCGGTCATGAAGCAGGCCGCCGTCGGTGCCCACCTGTGAATAGACCTTGGTCCAGAACTCCACGGCGGGCTGGATTTCCGAGGGACGGGGGAACGGGTCGGTGCCCGACATCGCCGGCGTACTGCAGAAAAGCGCCAGAAGAAGAATGACGGTAAAGCGCATGGAAGTCGGTCTCTCGTTGTGCTGCCGGGTACGCGAGCCACGCCCGCGGGCCGTTCATGATATAGGCGGGAGGAGCCGGCGGAACAGCAAAAAGTTTTCAAATCATATCGGCACGGGGGTGAAACGGCCGTGATCCCTGGCAGCGTCTCACGGTGACTTCGGTTGTGCTCCGGGTTTCCGCCAGGCGATTGCGCCGGCGCGCTGCGAATAGGCCTGCGCCACCAGCTCCCCCCGGTCGCGGAACATGTCCGTTTCCGGCAGGCCACACAGGCGCAGCAGGCGATCTTCGAATGCCCGGTTGGTTTCCAGGCTGTCGTCGGCGTGGATGTGGGCCACCCCATGCCCCCGCGCGGCCAGCTCACGGGTGACCAGCAGGGCGCGGTGGCAGTCGGCCGGGTCTTTCTCGGCACACAGGAGCGCGATCCGGTGCTCCCGGGCGCCCTCCTCTACCCGCCGGATACCCCGGGCAAACGCCGGCTCCCGGGCCAGAAGATCGAATTGCACCTGGCCGTTACGGTAGCAATCCGGGTTGTCGCTGCGCGCGCCGAGCTCCCTGCCGAGAAATACATGGGCCACCCCCGCCCCCGCCAGCAGTGCCTTCAGGGGCCTGTGGGAGAAGTGAGGCACGAACCGGCTCACCGGATGGGAGCGCACGTCCGCCAGGGCCGTGATGGCGTACTGGTGCAGGAGCGCCACGAAGGTGTCCGCATCATGGTTGGAGTGGCCGATGGTGTAGAGCATGGCGCCGATTATAGGGCCTGGGGGAAATCGAGAGGAAAATCGGGACAGGCACGGTTTACGCCTGCCCTGGAAGTCACATTAGTAAGCGCAAGCTCACCACGGGCCGCCCGGCAATTCGTGCCTGTCGCAAGCCCGTGGGTCACAAACCCGTGCCTGTCCAGAAATCCGGCTCGTTGTCCGGGAGTTCGCGCCGTTGGTTGGCGGCCCACTCCCGTGGAGCCGGAAGAGGCTGCTATGATGAGCATCCGTGATCCCGCCTCGACAGATGAGTAGCAGGCCATGAAATCTTCCCGAATCCTGACCGCGTCCTTTCTGGCTGCTGCGCTGGCCGGCGGCGGCGTGCTTGCCTGGGCGCTGACCGGCGGCGAGCGAACCGGCTCGCACGCCCCGGAAATGGTGGTTTACAAGACCGAGACCTGCGGCTGCTGCGATGACTGGGTCGATCATGTGCGCGAGGCGGGCTTTGCCGTGACGGCGCACGACATCAGCCACCAGGAGCTCAATCTGAAGAAGCATGAGGCGGGGCTTTCGCCGGGCCTGGGCTCCTGCCACACGGCCTTTGTGGACGGCTATTCAATTGAAGGCCATGTGCCGGCCGCGGATATCCACCGGCTGCTCGACAAGCGTCCGGACGTGGCCGGGCTGACCGTGCCGGGGATGCCGGTGGGCTCACCGGGCATGGAAATGGGCGATCGCAAGGACCCCTATGACGTGCTTGCCTTTGACAGGGACGGCGAGACCCGGGTTTTTTCCAGTTATCACCAGTAATTCCGCCCGGAGCCTTTCACAGGACTCTCGCCGGAAAGACCTGCCCGTTAATGAGTGAGCGCTCACAAATTCCGAAGACGGGGTTGGTTGGTGCCTGTCTCGAATTTTTCGGTGCCGATTGCCGGCTCAGGGCTCGCGGTGCCGGGCAAGGATATCCACGCCGGCCAGATCGGCGATCCTCAGAGCCAGGCCCAGACGGGCAGTGGCCTTGCCGCGTTCCAGCTCGGAAACAAAGCGTGTGCCCACGCCCGCGAGTTCGGCCAGCCGGGCCTGGGTCAGGCCCCGGCGCTTGCGGGCCAGCCTGATCTGCCAGCCCAGTTGCGTGGGCCCGCTGATGCGGGCTCGAATACCTGCCATCAGCCTCTCCGTATTCCCGATCGGTAACTTATAGCATCTTGTTTCCGCCAGTGAAAGCGCAGAGCTGTTATGTTCCCGATCGGTATTGTAGTCCTGATCGGGAATATCCTCGCCAGCATTCCTGCGGCAAGTCAGACGGGGGCGTGAGAAGATGCCCCCGGCATTGATCTGGATTAATTCCCCCGAGGGATGGTTGTGGAAGACTCTGGTGAGTGGAAGGTCCCATCGACGGAGTGATCCAGACCCCGAGGAGGTAGCAATGCTGAACGTCAGTGGCCATATGGTATCCCGCCTGATCGAGCTGGCCCGGGAGTTTCATGCTGGCGATACGGTTCTGGCGGCGGAGGAGTTAACCGGCTGGGATGACGACAAGGGCCTGGGGCGAGACGTGGACAATCACCCAGGCAATCCCTTTCTGCGGGAGTTTCAATCCGTGGTGGATGAACTGGATCCGGAGCAGCAGCAGGATCTGGTGGCACTGATGTGGCTGGGCCGGGGCGATTACTCCGAAGACGAGTTCGAGGAAGCGCGTGCCCTGGCCCGGGACGAGTGGCGCCCCGGCACGGGCGAGTACCTGCTTGCCCATCCGTTGCTGGCGGAACACCTGCGCGAAGCGCTGGATGTATTCGGGCTGGAGCCGGAAGGCCTGAGTCAGTGACCCTTTCTGCCGCAAGGAAGACCCGGAGTGGCACAGGGTTCATTGTCACAACCCGGTAGCACTTCAATGGTGGGCCTCCATTCAACTGGCTGATCTTGTTCCCGAATCAGGTCTGGCGGGAACCCTTTTTACGGGGCCTGTCCGCAAACCGGTTCAGCGGTGATGTAGAATTCCCGGGCACCCATTGTGCGAAGGACCTCCGATGAGCAGTATTCCCCTGGGGCCACTGGTGATTCCGGTTGCCCTCCTTCCCTGGATCGGTGCCTTTCTGGGCGCCTGGCTGGTGGCACTGGTCCGTGCCCGCGGATCACGACGCTCCAGTGTGGAGCCGCTGGTCTGGTGGGTCGCGCTTGGCGCGTTGCTGGCGGCTCGCGCGGGTTTTGTCATTCGCTATCACGAAAGCTTTTCCGGTCAGTGGTGGTCGATGCTGGATCTGCGCGATGGTGGTCTGTGGTGGCCCGGGGCCTTGCTGGGCGCCCTGGCGGTACTGGTGCTGGCGCCAGGGTTCCGCCGGGTCGAACAGCGGCGTGAACGCATGGTAGTCGGCGGCGCTGGCGCCCTGGCTGCCCTGCCGCTGATCATGATCGCGGTGGCATTGTCGCCCCGGGGCTTTCCCGCGCCTTCAGAGACCCTGCAGACGCTGGCGGGCGAGCCCGTGGCGTTCGATGAATACACTGGCGGACAGCTTTCGCTGGTGAATATCTGGGCAAGCTGGTGCCCACATTGCCACCGCAGCATGCCGGTGCTGGAACGCGGGCAGCATGAATACGAGCGGGTGCGATTCGTGGTCGTCAACCAGGGCGAGGCCGGCACCACCGTGGGGCGTTACCTCCACCGGGAGGGGCTGGCCTTCGAGCATGTGCTGCTCGATCCCCATGCGCGTATTGCCGCGGCGGTGGGCAGTCGCGGAGTGCCCACGACCCTGGTCATCGACGCAGAAGGCAACGTGGTGGATCTGCACACCGGCAGGCTTTCACCCGCCCGACTCGAGGATCTTCTGCGCCCCCATCTATGACCGACAGTCCAGCCTTCGTGAGTGTATTCCACGCGGAAGCGGGCCAGGCGCGCGCCGCTGGTCGGGGCCAGCCTTCCGTCGGGGTTGCGCTTTTCCCTTGCCCTTGCCGCCGTGCTAGTTTTCGGGAAGGGCCCTTGCCGGGAGGTGCTGCCATGATTCGTGTCGAAGTGCCACGGGATTTCTCCGAGACCCTGAACCGGGGCAGCGTGGCCAAGCGCTGCTACCCCTGGGATGTGAATGTCATCGACTGGTCGGCGCCCATTGATGACGAGCATGAGTACATGCCGTCCGGTTTCAGCTTCCTTCATGGCAGCGAGCTGGAGCCGCGTCTGTCATTGAAGGAGCGCAGTTTCCTGACACGCTGGGAATTCACCTGCCTGATGCGCAACCAGACTCAGGGCGAGCATATCCTCAACCAGGCGCTGCTGGGTGTGCTCTATCACATCGA
This sequence comes from Alcanivorax sp., assembly GCA_007135015.1. Classification (GTDB taxonomy): domain Bacteria; phylum Pseudomonadota; class Gammaproteobacteria; order Pseudomonadales; family Alcanivoracaceae; genus SLJS01. The sequence goes on from SLJS01000363.1 coordinate 6,343, forward strand.
TCCCTATGACCCGGCCTACCGCTACATGCTTCACGAGGTGGCCGAGGAATGCCAGCACATGTCCATGTTCAACGACTGGGTCCGCCTCAACAGCGATATCCGCACCCGTGGCCTGGGTCAGGATCAGCTGGGCACGGCGGTTTCGGTGCTCACGCCGGTGATTGCCACGCGCTTTCCGGCACTGCTGTGGACGCTTACCTTCCTGTTCGAGGTCTTTGGCGATCAGATGGCCCGCCGTGCCGCCAGTGACCCGAACAAGCGCCTGCATCCGATCGTGCGGCAACTCATGAAGGCCCATGTGATCGAGGAGGCCCGCCACGTGGCCTTTGCCCGCGAGTGGCTGGTGCGGTTGCTCGAGACCATGCGCCCGGCGTCCCGGCGCGCGCTGGCCCGTGTCACCGAAACCACCCTGGCGACCATCCTGCGATTGAATTTTCCGTTCGTGCCGCTGTTCTATTCCGCGCAGATCCGTCCGCTGGTCTCGCGCCGGGCGTTCCGGCGGGCCTTGCAGAGCCCTCACCGGCGGGAGCTGCTCCAACGGCAGGTGGGTGGGGCGGTGGCCGTGCTGCGCGAGATCGGCGTGGTGCGTGAGCGCACATTGCGTCGCTGGGACCGTTCCGGGCGCCTGCCGCTGGATCGGGTCGACAGGCACGCCCTGGACTGAGTCCGCGTGCCGGGCGCTATTGGAAATCCCCGGACAAACCATCATATTGAGGGTGTCGCGAGGCGGGCTCATGCAGCCAGGCTGCAGGGTGCGGATGCGCGCGCCACTGGCGCAGAATTTTTCCCGGGCGGTGGGAGTATGGCAGGCGTGGCCTGCGGCGGGGGAACATTGCCGTCTGCCCGGGCGCTTCGGCGACCATGATGATGCAGGCTGATGCAGTAAAGGGGAGATCCGGATGCCGTCGGATGGCACCAGAACGAAATTGCGCAGGGTCGGCTGGACCGGCCCGCTGATCGAGTTGTTGCCGCCGATGGCGGCCCTGGCCTATCTGTTATGGGCGCAGGTGCACGAGGTGTTGTACCTGGCCGCGGCGGCGGGCTGGTTGCTGGTGGTGCTGGTACAGGTGCTGGTTTCCCGCCTCGCACAGCTGGTGGTCGACGGCGAGACGCTTCGCCACGAATCGCGCCTGGGCGAGCTGGGCAGGATTCTTGGCCTCGACTGGGAACTGCCACTGGACGGCATGCGCTGCGAGCTGATGATCGGCGAGGGCGGCCTGCCTTACTTCAGGCCCTGGCAGGTGCATGCCATTTTCATTTCGCCCGGGCATGAGCCTCGTACCCTCAGCCGGTTGCTGGACTGGGTCCGCACTCATGTGCCCACGGACCCACTGAATCGCAGCCGGCTTTCCGAGAAGGTGCGCGCTTCCCGTGAAGATCCCCTGGATGCGCTGCGCCAGTATCCGCTGGTCAGGGTGCTGGAGGACCGTGAGGTGCGGGTGGAAATGGCCACTGCCGACAATCTTGCCGAAGCCGTGGCGGAAAGCCGCGAGCGTCGCAGGGAGGCGGTCCGCGAGCAGATGGCGCGGGAGGAAGAAGCGATGGCCGCCGAGCCCGCCCGGTCCGTTGAGCACAGCCGTGATCCGCACCAGCCCGAAACGCCGCTTGAGCGGGCCGCGCGTGACAAGCAGCAGCGGGACCTCTTCGGCCACGGCTGGCCGGTGGCGGTCATGGTGATCATGGGTGCGGCGGCGGTCTATGCCTTTGTTGACAGCGTGATACTGCTCGAAGAGGGTCTGGCCAGCTGGCACGGGCTGATGTGGCTGCCCCTGGCCGGTGCGGCGCTGACCCTGCCGCTGGCGGCGCCGGTGATGCGTTCCGGCTTGCATGGCCCCGGCGGAGTGGGGCTGTTGCTGGTCGCCTGGCTGGTGCTTTCGTTGTGCAGCTATCCGCTAGTGATCCGTTACGCCCAGGCGGCCGGCGAAGAGCCCGGGATGGTGGACTACAGTGTTCGCGAAACCGGCGTACTCGAACCGCGGGAGTCCGGCTGGCCGGTGGTGTACCGGTTTCGCCTGCATGAGGAGTACTGGGAGAGCATGCCCGAGGACGCAACCTATCCACTGGAGATGCGCCGGGCGCCCGGGGACATCTTCCTGGTCAATGTGGCCCGGGTGCACAGGAGCCAGCAGCAGTTCTATCATCGTCAACGTGCCCGGGAGGAAGAGCAGTGAATCCGGACTGGGGGGTACACCTTGCCGCCCTCTGGCGCGCGCGCAGCGCGGAGCTGCGCCCGGTGCGCCATCGTGACCCGGTGCGTCTGGCGGAACTGCTGGGCGTGGATGCGCAGAAAGAGAAGCTGATGCGCAACACCGAGCGTTTTCTCGACGGACGCCCCTGCAACCATGTGCTGCTGTACGGCAGCCGGGGCACCGGCAAGTCTTCGCTGGTCAAGGCGTTGGTGAACGAATACGGCGAGCGCGGATTACGGCTTATCCAGGTGGACCGGGATGATCTCACTGATCTCCCGGAAATCGTGGATGATATCCGCGAGCGCCCCCAGCGGTTCATCCTCTACTGTGATGATCTGACCTTCGAGACCGGCGAGACCGGCTACCGGCACCTAAAGAGCGTGCTGGAAGGCTCCATCGAACTGCCGCCGGAGAACGTGCTGCTGCACGTGACCTCGAACCGGCGCCACCTGGTGCCCGAGTTCCGCAGCGAAAACAGTGAAACGCGGGTTGTGGACGGCGAGATTCATCACGGGGATCGGGTGGAAGAGAAGATTTCCCTGGCGGACCGCTTCGGCCTGCATCTGTCCTTCTATCCGGTCAGTGAGGCGCAGTACTTCGAGATGGTGGACTTTCTCTTTCCGGAGGTGGACGACCGCCAGCACCTGCATGTGCTGGCCCGGCGCTTCGCCATCGAGCGCGGCGGCCGTTCGGGGCGTGTGGCGCGGCAGTTCTACAATCGGTATGCGGGAGAGATATAGGGAGAAGGGGCAAGGGACAAGGGACAAAGGGATCATGAAAAAGGCCCGCTTGTGCGGGCCTTTTTCATGCGGATCCTTTCCCCTGATCAGAAATAATAGTTCAGGGAAAGGTCTGCGGTGCCAAGGCTGATCATCGTGGCATCGTCGGTATTATTGATTTCCACGCCCACCTGGGCTCCCAGGGTGGCGCGGGGTGCCAGTTCGAACTCGGCACCGAAATGGCCGCCCAGTGTGGTGACATCCGTGCCGTTATCCATGTCCATCAGTGAGATCAGGTTGCCGCCGCCGCGGAAGCCGTCCGTGGTGTGATCAAGCGAAACATTCCAGTAGGTGCGGATATGCTGGCTGGTGCCAGGTGCGCCGTAGATGCGTGCGCCGACGCCGAACCGAACTCCGCTGTCGTCATCATCGTTGGTGAGCGCCAGGCTACCGTAGCCCATGATGTCATCATTGATGAAGTAGCCGATGTTGTAGGCCGGCATGGACAGATTGGACAAAAACAGGGCGATGTCGCCTTCCCCAGGGGTCGTCGCCTTGGCCATGCCGCTGGTGGCAATGGCTGTGACCATAACAAGTGATGCGGTGATTTTGCGCATAAACGTCTCCTTCCTTAGTTGAGAATCAATTGCTCTTGTTGTCTTGGCTGTGCAGGGTTGCTCCGTTACCTCAAGCCCTATACAGCGCATTCAACGGCCCGTCCGGCTGCCAGCCGGGCCGGTTTTCGAGTGCAGAGAGCCCCCTGAATCCAGTGCTAATGCTGGCCGTCGGTCGTCGCCCTCCAGGCCAACAGCGAAAGTCTAGTTATTTTGTGCGCCGCTGTCTGCCTCTGTGGGGGAACGAAATGACGATTCTGTCACAATGAAGCGTCAAATCGGGCAGCATTGGCAGGCTAGGGAGGAGCGGAGGTAAACACTCTGTACCAGAAATTTTCATTTTCCCTTGAAATGGAGGAACATGGAGTGCATCTATTGGTCATAGAAGGTGGCTACGGGCCGGTTCCCCCGATCCCCCAAGTAACCCTCGCCGGTCCGTAGCCGCTTCTGAAGGGCACCGGTCCTCTTCCCCCGGAGGCCGGTGCCGGATGCCCTGGCTCTCTTCCCCCGGAGAGTCAGGGTTGCAAGCCCCCGGCAGCGTCGATCCCTTCCCCCGATTTGCTGCCGGGGTTTTTTTTGTCCGCCGAAAGGCCCGGGCCCGTTAACCATGGGCGCGTGGGGTCTATGGCCGCTGCACGGCCCCGGATTACGCTTCGCTTCATCCGGGCTACGGGTGCTGTGGCACCTGCCGGAGCGCTGCTTGCAGCGCAAAAGCTCCAGGGCGGGATTTGCATCGCCCTTCTGTATCGATTGCTCCAGAATACAGTCAGGGTCGATTTTCCGGCCCACCCTCTATTTCCAGCCACCTCGCCAGCAGATCCCGGGCCTGCTCCACGCCGGTGCCGGCGGTGCCTGAAAAGAGCTGGAGGCTCAGCGGGGCCGGATGGCTGGAAAGCGCCCTTTCCACCTGTCGCGCGGTGTTGAGCCCGGGGCCGCGCTTGAGCTTGTCGGCCTTGGTCAGCAGGATATGCACCGGCATTTCCGCTGCCGCAGCCCAGTCCAGCAGCATCAGGTCGAAGTCCTTCAGCGGGTGGCGGATATCCATCATCAGCACCAGCCCCCGCAGGCACTGCCGGCCAGCGAGATATTCCTCCATGTCCTGCTGCCACTGCTGTTTGGTGGCCTTGTCGACCTTTGCGTAGCCGTAGCCGGGCAGGTCCACCAGGCGGCGCTGCTCATCGAGCTGGAAGAAGTTGAGCAGCCGGGTACGGCCCGGGGTCTTGGAGGTGCGGGCCAGGGCCCGGCGCCCGGTGATGCGATTGATGGCGGTGGACTTGCCGGCGTTGGAGCGCCCGGCGAAAGCCACTTCCATGCCTTCGTCCGGCGGGCACTGCGCCAGCTTGGGGGCGCTGAGCAGAAACTGTGCTTCGCGGAACAGGCGCTCCAGGGGGTCCATGGTGACTCCGTTCAGGGCCGCGG
>SLJS01000126.1 GCA_007135015.1 Alcanivorax sp.
AGGCGCCGCACCAGTCAGCAGGTTTTTACGACACCCTCACGAGGGGAGAGGGGCTTTTATGACACCCTCCTGGTGGGAGAGGGATCAGGGAGAGGGGGAGGAATTACGGGAAAGCGTTGATCGCCGCGAACGCCGCAGCGTCCCCGGTCGCGAATGCTGCTTCCCTGCATTGATGCGCCATTTCGCCGCAGATGGTTCCATTTCACGGCAAAACGACGCTCTTGGCCGCATTTTTGCGCTGCTTCCCGGGTCTGGCCCTGTCGGACGCCGTGTCCGCGCCGCCGGGTCGGGCGAAATCGCGCAAGGGCCCGGCATGAGCGCGTTCGCGCCGGTCCGGGGCGCAAATCTATATCAAGGAATTTTGATATAGTTGCGAACTTGCTCTAGACTCCCGCTCCCATGTTCGCCAGCGCCCGGTACGACAGCGCCCCGAAAGCGGGGACTCTCGAGGATCTGACGGCCTTTCTCAAGGCCGCTGCGGATCCGTCGAGGCTGGAAGTGCTGCAGGTGCTGGGGCAGAACAGTTTCGGTGTGCTGGAGCTGAGCGAGATTCTCCAGATGCGCCAGTCCGGTATGAGTCATCACCTCAAGGTGCTGGCCCGGGCCGGGCTGGTGGAGCAGCGCCGGGAAGGCAACAGCAGCTTTTACCGGCGGGCCCTGCCGGCGGAAGCGGACCGGCTGCACCAGTCGCTGCTCGAGCGGCTGGACCGGCTGGCGCTTTCCGAGGGTCCGGCGCAGCGGCTGGCGCAGGTCCAGCGCCAGCGGGCGGACCGCAGTCAGCGGTTCTTCCAGCGCAGCGGTGAAGCCATGGACCCGGGCCAGGACCTGATCGCGGATTTCGACCGCTACGGGGAACTGGCCTGCCGGTTGCTCGACCGGGCCCTGCCCGGTGGAGGCGGCGAGGCCCTGGAGGTCGGTCCGGGTGACGGACGGTTTCTTGGGTCGCTGGCGTCGCGGTTCGAACGGGTCACGGCGCTGGAGAGCACGGAACCCATGCTGGCGCAGAGTCGCCAGCGGATTACCGACGAGGGGCTGGACAACAACGTTCACCTCTTGTCGGGGGAGTGGCCCCATTCGGCGCCGCCCCGGCAGTTCGATGCGGTGGTGATGAACATGGTTCTCCACCACCTGCCGGAGCCGGCGGAAAGTTTTGTGGCGGCCGCCCGGCGATTGCGCCGTGGCGGCGTGCTGCTGGTGACCGAGCTCTGTCACCACGATCAGGCCTGGACCCGGGAGCGCTGCGGCGATCTCTGGCTGGGTTTCGATGGTGCCGAGCTTGCCGAATGGGCAGACCGTGCGGGGCTGGTGCCTGGCGAAAGCCAGTTCCTGGCCCTGCGAAACGGTTTTCAGGTACAGGTGCGTACTTTCACGCACCGCTATGACAACGCAGCAATGGAGCGATCGAAGCAATGAGTGATTATTCCCTCTTTACGTCCGAGTCGGTATCGGCCGGGCATCCGGACAAGCTGGCGGACCGAATTTCCGACGCGGTTCTGGATGCCATCATCAAGGAAGACCCGTACGCACGGGTCGCGGTGGAAACCATGGTCAAGACCGGCATGGCGATCATCGCCGGCGAGTTGACCACCAACACGCACATGGAACTCGAGGACGTGGTCCGCGACGCGATCGTGGATATCGGCTACAACAGCTCCGAAGTGGGCTTCGACGGCAACACCTGTGCGGTGCTCAATGCCATCGGTCGCCAGAGCTCGGACATCGCCATGGGCGTGGACGAGAAGGAAGACAAGGAAATCGGTGCCGGTGACCAGGGTCTGATGTTCGGCTATGCCACCAACGAGACCAACGCCCTGATGCCCGCGCCCATTCACTACGCGCACCGTCTGGTGGAGCGTCAGGCCGAGCTGCTGAAAAACGGCGTGCTCGACTGGCTGCGTCCCGACGCCAAGAGCCAGGTGACTTTCCGTTACGACGAGCAGGGCAACGTTTCCGCCTGTGACGCCGTGGTGCTGTCCACGCAGCATTCGCCGGAGATCTCCCAGGAAGACCTGCGCGAAGCGGTCATGGAAGAGATCATCAAGCCGGTGCTGCCGAAAGAGTGGCTCCACGAAACCACCAAGTACCACATCAACCCCACCGGCCAGTTCATCATTGGCGGCCCCGTGGGTGACTGTGGTCTGACCGGCCGCAAGATCATCGTTGATACCTACGGCGGCATGGCCCGTCACGGCGGCGGTGCCTTCTCCGGCAAGGATCCGACAAAAGTGGACCGTTCCGCTACCTACGCGGGTCGTTACGTGGCCAAGAACATCGTGGCCGCCGGTCTTGCCGAGAAGTGCGAGATCCAGGTCAGCTACGCCATCGGTGTGGCCGAGCCCACGTCCGTGTCGGTCAATACCTTCGGCACCGGCAAGGTGAGCGAAGAGCTGATCAGCGAGCTGGTGCGCAAGCACTTCGACCTGCGTCCGCGCGGCATCATCGAGATGCTGGACCTGCGCAAGCCCATCTACGCGAAAACGGCCGCCTATGGTCACTTCGGTCGCGAAGACCAGGGCTTCAGCTGGGAGAAAACGGACAAGGCCGAAGCGCTCAAGTCCGACGCCGGTCTGTAAGACCTTTCGTGGAATGGCGTTCGGTGCGCGCGTCTTCGCGGCCGAACGTCCGCTCCCACGGAGCGATGAAACCCGCGCCAGCACACATCGGCGCCTGAATGCCCGATCTGTGCACGGTGCGAGACAAACTGAATCAATGAATGAAGGAGCGGCGCCCGGCGCCGCGAATCAATAACTGGAGGAACACATGACTGCTGCAGCAGACGCTGTCAACAAACAGGACTACAAGGTCGCCGATATCAGTCTCGCCGACTGGGGTCGCCGCGAGATCGAAATCGCCGAAACCGAAATGCC
>SLJS01000081.1 GCA_007135015.1 Alcanivorax sp.
CAACCGCGCACCACGCCCTTGAGGTTGGTGTTGATGATCCAGTCCCAGTCTTCCATGGGCGTGCGTTCGATCCGCCCGGCGGCGGCGACGCCGGCATTGTTGATCAGGATATCCAGACCATCCCAGTTGTTCTGGCACCAGTGGACAAGCATCTCCCAGTCCCGGTCCGAGCCGGTGTCCGCCGGCATGAAGCGCAGTTCGCCGCGGGAGGAAAGCGCCGTGCGGGTGGCTTCGCCGCGTTCGGCGTTGATGTCGGTGATCAGCACCCGCGCGCCCCGGTCCAGGTAGTTCTCGGCCAGGGCGCGGCCCAGCCCGGAGGCGCCCCCGGTAATCAGGATCCGTTTCGACATGGTCATCAGCCCCCGTGCTGAATTGGCAGTGGCTTACTTGTATTTCATCAGTTCGAAGCGCGCGATCATGCCCCGGTGTACCTCGTCGGGGCCGTCGGCCAGCCGCAGCGCACGCGCACTGGTCCACGCCATGGCCAGCGGGAAGTCGTCACTGAGCCCACCGCCGCCGTGGATCTGCATGGCCATGTCGATCACCTGCTGGGCCACATTGGGACAGACTACCTTGATCTGGGAGATTTCGCTGAGCGCGCCCATCACCGTGCGGGTGTCGATCAGCCAGGCGGCCTTGGGCACCAGCAGCCGGGCCTGCTCGATCATGATCCGCGCATCGGCGATGCGCTCGCGGTTGCCACCCAGATTGACCAGCGGCTTGCCGAAGGCTTCGCGTTTGGTGCCGCGCTCGCACATGAGCCGCAGCGCCAGCTCCGACAGCCCGATCAGGCGCATGCAGTGGTGAATGCGCCCCGGGCCCAGCCGGCCCTGGGCGATCTCGAAGCCGCGACCGGGCCCGGCGATGATGGCGCTCTTCGGCAGGCGCACATTGTTGAACTCCACCTCCCCGTGGCCGTAAGGCGCGTCATACATGCCCATCACGGGCAGCATGCGTTTGACTTCCACGCCGGGGGTGTCCTTCGGCACCAGCACCATGGAATGCTGGGCCTTGCGCGAGGCGTTCTCGTCGGTCAGCCCCATGAAGATCAGCACCCTGCAGTCCGGGTGGCCGATGCCGGTGCTCCACCACTTGCGCCCATTGAGCACCACCTCATCGCCTTCCACGCGGGCGGTGGCGGCCATGTTGGTCGCGTCCGAGGAGGCCACGTCCGGTTCGGTCATGCAGAACGCCGAGCGGATCCGGCCTTCGAGCAGGGGCTCGAGCCACTGCTTCTTCTGTTCCTCGCTGCCGTAATGGTAAAGCACCTCCATGTTGCCGGTGTCCGGCGCATTGCAGTTGAAGATCTCCGGGGCGATGGCCGACTGGCCGGTAAGCTCGGCAATGGGCGCGTACTCGGCGACCGAAAGGCCCGCGCCGAGTTTCTCGTCCGGCAGGAACAGGTTCCACAGGCCCTGCTCCCGGGCCTTGTTCTTGAGCTCCTCAATGACGGGCAGTACCACCCAGGGGTTCTCCAGGTCGTGGAGTTCGCGGTGGTAGTCCGCCTCGATGGGGTGAATCTCCTCGTCCATGAAGCGTTTGACGCGCTGGTGGTAGTCCTGCGCTTTCCCGGAAAGGCTGAAGTCCATGGTCTCGCTCCCGTTGGTTCCCGCCCCGCAAGGGGCCGGTTTGTGCTGGTCTCCAGTCTATGCAAGGCTTGATAATGAATCTAATGAATAAAGTGAATTATCCATAATGCATGCAGCTAATATATCCAGGCTGGACCTGAACCTGTTCGTGGTCTTCGACGCCATCTACCGGGAAGGCTCCATCACCCGGGCGGCGGCGCTGCTGAATCTGACCCAGCCCGCGGTTTCCCATGCCCTGGCGCGGCTGCGCGAGCAGCTCGACGACCGGCTGTTCGAGCGCCGGGGCAGGGAAATGGTGCCCACGGCCCGGGCCCGCGCGCTGGTCACCCCGGTGCGCGAGGCATTGCGCGAGCTGCAGGGCTGCCTGACTGGCGCCGGCGGCTTCGACCCGGCCAGCGCGCGCCGGACCTTCATGCTGGGCCTGCGCGACGGCCTGGAAGCCTGCGTGCTGCCGCCGCTGATGCTTTCGCTGGCGGAGCAGGCGCCCGGGGTGGCAGTGCAGTCACTGATGGTGCCGCGCCGGGAGCTGGCCTCCAACCTGGCCGCCGGCCGGCTGGATCTGGCCATGGATGTGCAGATTCCGGTGGACGCGGAGATCCATCAACAGCATCTGGTGGATGTGCCCCTGGTGCTGATGATGCGCGAAGGCCACCCGCTTTCGAACAGCCAGCCGGGCCTGGAGGACTACCTGGCCGCCCGTCATGTACTGGTCTCCTCCCGCCACCGGGGCCCGGGCCTCGAGGACTTCGCCATGGCCCGCCAGGGCCATCGTCGCCAGGTGGTGCTGCGCTGCCAGCATTATCAGTCGGCCATGGCCGTGGTGGCGGAGACGGACTTGCTGCTTACCCTGCCGGCCATGCTGGCCGAACGCCTGGCGCCGCCGGGGGTGGTGATCCGTGAACTGCCGTTGTCCCTGTCGCCGCTGTCACTGTATCTGTACTGGCACCGCGACCACGAAGCCGACCCGGCGCACCGCTGGCTGCGCACGCGGTTGGGGGCGCCCCTTCGGGGCGCGGTGATCGGCGGTCGGCCGTCAGCGGTCGGAAAGAATAGCGCCTTGCCCTGAGAGAGGCCGTGCCAGGTAACCACCGACTGCCGTGCGCTACAGGGGCGGTTGTCTACACCCCTCTCCCTTGATGAGGGTGTCGCAAAAGCCCTTGCTCACTGTCGCGGCGCTCGCGACTGGAAGCCTCCCCCCGCGAGGGGGGAGGTATGGAGGGGGAGGCCGCCCCAGGCGGCCTTGCGCGGCTTCGCCGCGCCCCCACCCC